>NZ_JBRREH010000099.1:0-16975 GCF_056760175.1 Stenotrophomonas sp. STEN021
CGCTTGCCGAGCATGGCTCGGCACTACAGATCGGGCCTTGTCGGTAAAGCCCCTGCCGAGCATGGCTCGGCACTACAGATCGGGCCTTCCCGGTAAAGCCCTTGCCGAACATGGCTCGGCACTACAGATCGGGCCTTGCCGGGAAGGCCCCTGCCGAGCATGGCTCGGCACTACAACTGAAAAACCCCGGGCAAGCCGGGGTTTCTCAGTACAACAGCTACAACACCGCTATGCGGTCTTGTCCTTGATCGTGGTGCTGGGGCCGTTGCCCTTGACGCTGGTGATGCCGGCTTCGCGCGCGGCCTGCGATGAATACATCTGGCTGCTGCCGATCACCTGGTGGTTGGCCGCTTTCAGATTGAAATGGTAGCGACCGTCACTGGCGGTCTTGCGCTCGTAGTTCGCTTCATCCGGGCTGTTCTTCTGCACCGAAGCGATACCGTTCTCCGCCCCGGAACGCGCGGTGTAACGCTCGCTGGTCAGGATGACCTCGGCGTTGCCTGCCTTGAGCACGAAATAGAACTGACCGTCGCTGCTCTTGTCCAACTCGTACCAACCTGCCATTGCAATACCCCGCTTGAGGATGATGCCGGCACGCTGCCGCCCTGCTACCGCCGCCGCATGCGTGGCTGTTGCCCGGATAACCGGACGTTGGAAGCCGCTAGCTGCCGCGGCTACAGGTGCGACTCTACCTCAATCTTCTGTCCGTTCCAGCCAGGCCAGCTTGCGCTCACGCGGCAGTTGCTTGATCTGCCACTCGGCGCGCGACGCGGCCGAGCGATCGGCATAGGCGCGACTGGCCAGTATCCGCAGCGGCGGGTGCGCACGCGTATAGCGTGCGCCCTTGCCGGCAACATGGGCCAGGAAACGGGCCTGCACATTGGTGCTGATACCCGCGTAGTAGCTGCCATCACGGCACTCCAGCAGATACAGAAACCACAGCCCCTTCACCTGACCCTGCCCCGATTTACAGGCTGGCTGCGTCGGCAATCTTGCAAAGGCCCTCGCCAACCGCCTTGTTGGAGGTCATCTGACCGCCCTTGATGCTGAAACGCACTTCAACGCGCACGCTGCCATCAGGCTGGCGGCGCACGGTGGTACGCAGCGGCACGGTCGAACCGCCACCGCCACGGACCGGGTTTTCGGCGGCGATATAGCCGGTGGTCTCGTTCGGGTAGATCCCAACCATGCCTTCCGCTTCAATCGCGGCCACGGTCTTGGCGAACGCGTCGGCGTAGCTGACACCTTCATGGTCGGTCGAGGCCAGGAACTGCTTGCCGCTGGTGAAGCCACCGGCCACCGACAGGTTCTGCAGGCAGCCACTGCCCGAGTCCACGACTTCCTTCTTGGCCAGTGCCAGCGACGGGACCAGCATCAAAGCCAATGCCACGGTGCACATACGGGTACGCATCAGTTCCTTCTCCATGGAGCGTTGATTCATAGGCTTCCTGCCGGAAACGGTGCTCCCCTGTCTCCACAGCAGGCGGGAGGCCTATCGCCTCCCGCCGCGTAAATTACTTGGGCAGCCCGATGTGCGCCAGTGAAACTGTCACGGAATCCTCAGGCAGCTGCTTCCAGCTGGGCGCGGCGGCGGGCACGCACCGCTTCGGCCAGACGCTCCAGCACCTGCACGGTGCTGTCCCAATCGATGCAGCCGTCGGTGATGCTCTGGCCGTAGACCAGCGGCTGGCCTTCGACCAGATCCTGGCGGCCGGCAACCAGGTGGCTTTCGATCATCACCCCGACAATGCGCTGCTCGCAGGCTTCCAGCTGGGTAGCAATGTCATCGATCACCTTGGGCTGATTCTCCGGATTTTTGCTGCTGTTGGCGTGGCTGGCATCGATCATCAACCGCGCCGGCAGCTGCGCCTTGGCCAGCACTTCGCTGGCGGCCTGCACGCTGGCCGCATCGTAGTTCGGGGTCTTGCCGCCGCGCAGGATCACGTGGCAATCCGGATTACCGCGGGTGGCGACGATGGCGGTGCCGCCTTCCTTGGTCACCGACAGGAAGTGGTGCGGGTGCGAGGCCGCGCCGACTGCATCGGCGGCGATCTTCACATCACCGGTAGTGCCGTTCTTGAAGCCAACCGGGCACGACAGGCCCGAGGCCAGCTCTCGGTGCACCTGGCTTTCGGTGGTACGCGCACCAATCGCGCCCCAGGCCACCAGGTCGGCGATGTACTGCGGCGAGATCACGTCCAGGAACTCCACGCCAGCCGGCAGGCCGAGGCGATTGATGTCACGCAACAGGCCGCGCGCCACACGCAGGCCCTTGTTGATGTTGAAGCTGCCGTCCAGATCCGGGTCATTGATCAGGCCCTTCCAGCCCACCGTGGTGCGCGGCTTCTCGAAGTACACACGCATCACGATCTCAAGCTCACCGGCCAGTGCATCACGCAGCGGACGCAGGCGCTGGGCGTACTCGATTGCCGCTACCGGGTCATGGATCGAGCAAGGGCCGACCACGACGGCCAGGCGGTCATCCTGGCCGTGCAGGATGCGGTGCAGCGAGGCACGGGCGTCGGCCACGGTCTGCGAGGCTTGTTCGTCACAGGGCAGCAGCGCCAGCAGCTGCGCTGGCGAGGTCAGGGGTTCAAGTTTGCGGATGCGCAGATCGTCGGTATGGGGGGGCATGGGGGTCTCCAGTTCAAAGCAAGTGATTGGTTTGGCCCCAGCGTGGCGGCATGAAAAAAGCCGCCAGGTTCGCTGGCGGCTTTTCGGGAATGCATCTGAAAGTTTCTTCAGGGTAAGCGCAGTCCTTCCTCCGCCAGCGGCTTGGGAAAGTAATACCAAAAGTAAAAGCTGGCGCGGGCTGCGTTCATGGGGAGCATTGATAACACGGTTTTTTGTGCGATGCGACAGTTTCAGCGGCAACAGACCCCGGCCGTCGCTACGTTCAGCTTCGCGAAGCGAGCAACACCACCTCGCCGTTCCAGCTTGCATCGGGCTGCTGTGCGAGTGTCAACTCATCCACGGAAACGCCCAGGCTCTGCAGCATCTGCAACCACGCCATCACATCAGCCGGGGCGCCACTCAGGACGAGCTTGATGCGCTGATCCGCCTGCTCCAACCCAGTGATTGCCAGCCCATGTTTGTCCGCCGCCGCTGTCAGCAGGGCGGGAAGCTGCTCCGGGTTTGGCATGGCAGTGCGTTGTGCGGCTGCAATCAAACGTGGCGCATTGGCACGCAGATGCGCCTGCAGCTGCTGCTCCGCGGCGACATTGCTGCGGGCCTGCTGCAGTGCTTCGCGGGTCGGTACCCATGCAGCAAACCAGAACGCCAGCGCAGCCGCAAACGCCAACAACAGCTGTAGTGCGATGCGCTCGCGCGGCGCCAGCCGGCGCCAGCGCGCGGCAAACCGAGCACGCATGACCTGCGCTCGGGGCGTACTTGAAACAGTCGCACTCATTGCGCTTCTCCAACACTCAATTGCAGGCCCGCTTCATCCAAGCGCGCCGCCTTCACCCGCAGCGGCATGGACTGAAGACCATGTTGCAGCTCCTCCAGCGCTGGGTGCTCGCCCTGCAGTTGCAGCAGCAGCTCTCCCTGCCTCGCTTGATAGTGCATCCGTCGCAGTTGGACATCCGTTGTGGCCGGCATGGCCTCGGCAACCGCGGCCAACAACGCCCGCAGCTGGGTGGTGGAGTCGCCTTGGCGTAGATGCTGGTCGAACTGCGCTCCCAGGTCGACGATGCGTCGCTCCTGTGGAAACAAACCCTTGTAGATGGCTTCGTTGGCTTGCCGGTAACCGGCTGCCTGCTGGTTCAACAGCCATGCCTGCGCGCCATCAAATGCAAGCTGCGCCAGCAGCACAGCCGCCAGCACCCATGCCACCGGCTTCCAGTGGTGCAGGCGCAGGCTGGATGCGGGAGCAAATGCCTCCTGCGCCAGATTCAATGCACGCCCACACTGCCCCGCCAGCCACGCCAGCTGCGCGCCTTCAAACACCTGTAGATCCAGCGTCGCACCGGCCGGAAGCAGCGGTATGTCATCACGCGCGTGGAATACCTTGCAGATCCCTGGTAGTCGCTCCAGCACTGCAGGTAGCTGCGTTGGCGTCAGCGCGAGCCGCAGCCCATTGGCATCGGCCAAGAGGCAACGCGAGCTGTCCCAACACAGGCTCGCAAGCGCATTCGGCAGCAGGTCCGCATCCACATGGATCGCGCCTACCCGCACACCGCTTTCGCGCAGACTACGCAACCAGCCCTCAAGCAGAGCGCGCTTGATGGCCACGACCCGATGCTGGCCATCGTGCAGGCGCTCTCCCAGCACCAGATGCATGCCCTCCACCTCTTCTGCCAACAGCGGCTCCAGTGCATAAGGCAAGGCTTTCAGCTGCCAGTGTCTGCTACCGGCGGGCAGGCTGACTGCACAACTTGCGACGTGCTCAACCGGCACGATCAAGGCGATCGTGCGGCCTTTGAGCGTTGCCAACGCCTCCTGCAATGGCAACTGCGCTGCCTGCAGACCATCACTCCAGCTGACCTGCAGATCATCCTGCAGGTCAGCGCTGCACCATGCAGGCAGGAACAGGCATGGCAATGACGGTTGTGACTTCATCGATCTTTCTCGGGAAATACAGGGGGAGCCAACTGCCGGGCAACCACCTGCACGCTGCCCGCATCGCGGCGCAAGGTGCTGAGCAGACGCAGGCGGCGTTCGCCTATAGCGACTTCAGTGCTGGCGAGGAACCAGTTGCTACGCACCGCCAAGCCGCTGCGCGCCACCAGCCGCCGCTGCAACAGCGGCTGAGCCAGCGCCTCATCGACACTGGCAAAACCATTGCCGCCGCGTGCAGCGGCCAGGCGCTGGCCATCGGCAAGGCCTAGACCATCAGCAAGACTGGCCAACAGCAGCGGATCGGCGGTATTGAGATTGAGCGCGGCCGTTGCCGGCAGTGCAGTGACATGCGGCAGCAGGCGTTGGTAAACCGCGTCGTCGACACCGGCCAGCAAGCGCAGCTCACTGACATCGCGCAGTGCACGGCGCGCAGGCCGATACGCCGGCTCCCGGCGCTGGTATTCGCGCTCGCCGGACAGACGGATCGCGTCCGGCGCCAACGACGGCGCCAGCCACGCCACCAGCTGCCAGGCCAGCTGCGGATCCAACCGCAGCAGCACCAGCAGGCGCTGCAGACGTGCCAATGCCGCGCTATCCAGTTCGCCGTTGTGCACGACGCTGTTGAGATTGAAGCGGCCGGACAGATCCTCGATCGACACGCCCAGCTGACCACCGTCCACCGGGTACACCGGCAAGCCCTGCGCCCAGACCTCGCCGCGATGATCGATGCCGGCACTCTGGCGCAGGTCCGCTGTCAGCAGCGCACTGGCCAGCTGCTCCCCCCCGCGCGCGTACTGCCATGCCTGGCGTGCATGCAGCTGATTCGCGCTGGCGCGTATCGACAACTGCTGACGGCTGACCAAGGCCGCACATACCGTGGCGGCCAGCGCCACCACCAGCAGCACGGTGATCAACGCGACGCCTTGCTGTGTGCGTTTCATGGTGACTGGCTCGCGGCATCGCCTGCGGGCAGCAACAACACCCGTCGCAGTGCGCCAAATCGCGGGTGCTCAATCCGCACTTCCAGCGCGCGCGGCAGTGGCTGCGTATCCGTCCCCTGCCATTGCGTGCGCCATATTCCCTGTAGATCCAGGTAGCGCCATTGCAGGGCGGTGATGTTCTGCAGGACCTGCTGCCGCTGCGCGGCGCTGTCATCGGCACGGTCCAGCACCGGCCAGTACTCGCGCAGCAGCTCCGAGCCCTCATGGCGCCAGTGCACCCGCTGCAATTGTGCACGCGGCGCGGCCTGCGGATTGCTCCAGCCAGCGCGGGTCCACTGCAGTCCCTGGCCATCAGGATCACTCCAGAATGCAGGCTCATCGCCTCCGTCGCTGGTCAGGACCGGCCGCGCGACGGCCTGCTCGACATCACGCTCAAGGCTGGTCATCGCCCGCAGCAGTTGCCGCAGTTGCTGCTCCTGCTCACGGGTCTGCGAATCCACACGTATCGCGGACACCAGCATGCGATGGCTGGCAATGCCGATCAGGGCGAAGATCGCCACCGCGACCAGCACTTCCAGCAGGGTGAACCCGGCATCCGCGTGCTGTCTCACTGCCCCACTCCGACGAAGCCGGTCAGGCTGACGCCACCATCCTCACTGTCCGCATCTGTCACCCGCAACTGCACCAGCCGCAGCTGCGGCTCGGCGGTGGTGTGCATCTCGCACCGCACCCGCCAGCGTCGATTGCCCTGTTCGACGACGACATCACTGCCGCACGCCGTCGCACCGCGCAATTGCAGCTCGGCCAGGGTGGTATCGGCCAGCCAGCCGGCCAAAGCGCGGTTCTCCAACAGGCGCGCGTTATGCACATGGCGCTGCAGGGTGACATGCACCATCGCGGCGACCACGGCCAGCACCGCCAGCGCCACCATCACTTCCAGCAGGGTGAATCCACGGGCCGCTCTCATGGCGACGACACCTGCTGTACCTGCGGGTCGTTGAAGCCGTCAGTGCTAATCCGGTAGGCAAGGCCGTGCTTGTCAGTGGCGGTCATGGTTGCGCTGAACGGCGTCGACTGCGCCGAAGAGGACAGCACGATCTGCGGCGGCCGTGCATCGGCGCCGGCTTCCGCCAATGCGACCGGAGTGCCTTCCACGCTCAGCGACAGCTGCATCGCCTGCGGCAGCTGTCGCGATGACCAGTCCGGCTGCGCGCGCCAGCGTCCATCGCGGACGTCGTAGGCACGCACCTCATAGCCCTGCATGCTGATGTGCACGCCGTACTCGCGGTTGTCCTGCACCGCCTCATCGGCAAGCAGGCGCAGCACCGCGGCAAAGCGCTCGGCTTCTTCGCGCAACACATAGCCATCGCCATGCGCTGCCCCGGACAAGCCCACCGCACCGGCCAGCACGCCAATGATCACCATCACCACCAGTACTTCCACCAGGGTGAAGCCGCGCGCATGCCGCACGCTCAGATGTCCCTGCTGTCCAGGTCGGCGTCCAGTGCATCGCCACCTTCGCGGCCATCGGCACCGTAGCTCCACAAGTCGTAGGCGCCCTTGCTGCCCGGCGCCAGGTACAGATAGGGCTTGCCCCAGGGATCAACCGGCAGACGCCCGAGGTAGCCCTCGGGATTCCAGTTGTCGGCACCACTGGGCGGACGCTGTACCAACGCTTCCAGGCCCTGCTGGGTATCCGGATAGCGGCGGTTGTCCAGCCGATACATCTCCAGTGCCGAGGCAATGGCCTTGAGATCACCGCGGGCGACGGTGACCTTGGCCTGGTCAGGCCGTCCCATCACCTTGGGCACCACCAGCGCGGCAAGGATGCCGATGATCACCACGACCACCATGATTTCTATCAAGGTGAAGCCGGCTTGCTGTCTTGCCGATACGTTCATTGCTGTTTCAACCCACCAGTTGGTTCAAGGACATGATCGGCAGCAGGATGGCCAGCACGATCAACAACACCACCGCACCCATCAGCACCAGCATGAAGGGCTCGAACACGCCGATCAGCAGGGCGATACGCGCGGCCAGATCGGTCTCCTGGTTGCGTGCGGCGCGTGCCAGCATCGCGTCCAGCGCACCGGATTTCTCACCTGCGGCAACCATGTGCAGCAGCATCGGCGGCAGTGGCGTGTGCTGCTGCAGCGCACGGGTCAGGCTGCCGCCTTCGCGCACAACGACTTCAGCCTGCAGCAGGCCAGCCTTGATGCACTGATTGCCAACCACCTGTGCGGCAATACGCAGCGCATCCACCAAGGGCACGCCACTGCGCGCCAGGATTGCCAGCGTCGAAGCAAAGCGCGCCGCATCCAGGTCACGCAGCAACAGGCCGAACAGCGGCAGCTGCAGCAACGCCGTGTCACAGCGCAAGCGTCTGGCTGACTGCTGCAACGTACGCCAGGCCAGCACACCGGCAACAGCCAGCACGGGTAGCAACCACGGCCCCCACTGGCCGAGCGCGTTGCTGCTGGCCACCAGCGCGCGGGTCAGCCAAGGCAGGGGTTGGCCGGAATCGATGAAGACATCGATCACATCCGGCACCACGTAGCCCAGCAGAAAACCAACGATCAAGCCTGCCACCACCAGCAGGATCAGCGGATACAACAAGGCCAGCTGGATGCGCTGCCGTGACTGCTGGCGCTGCTCGGTATAGTCCGCCAACTGTTCCAGCACCACGCCGAGATGACCACGTTCGCCTGCCGCGACCATGCTGCGGTAGATCGCGGGAAATGCACGCGGATACGCCGCCAGTGCTGCAGCCAGGCCGTGCCCTTCCAGAATCCTGCCGCGTACCGCCAACAAGGTCGCTCGTACGCGCGGCTTGCTGGTCTGTGCGGCGACCGCGCGCAGGGCTTCTTCCACTGGCAACGCGGCCTGCACCAGGGTGGCCAGCTGCCGGGTCAGCAGAGCCAGATCGGCGCTACCGATACGTCCGCCGCCGCTACCACTGGCCGCGCCTTCGCGCGCCGCGACCGGCTCCACCTGCACCGGTGCCAGATTGCGCTCGCGCAGCTGCTGGCGTGCCAGGCGTGCGCTGTCGGCTTCGACCACCCCCTTGTGGCGACGGCCATCGGCGGACAAGGCCAGATACTCGAACGCCGCCATCAATCACTACTCCGTACGACCCGGGCACTCACAGGTCGCGCCCTACCCGCAGCACTTCTTCCAGCGTGGTCACGCCATCGAGCACCTTGGCGCGGCCGTCGTCCAGCATCGACGGTCCTTGCCGCCGCGCCTGCTCCAACAGCTCAGCCTCGCCAGCACCGGCATGCACCAGGGCGCGCAGTTCGGGACCGAACTCGACCAGCTCGTAGATACCGGTGCGGCCCCGGTAACCCTGGCCTTTGCAGTGATCGCAACCGACCGCGCGGAACAGCAGCGGCCGTTGCCAGGCTTCCATGCCCAACTGCGCGCACTCGGCGCTGGAGGCCGGCGTTGCCACCCGGCACTGCGGGCACAGCCTGCGCACCAGCCGCTGTGCCAGCACGCCGAGCAGCGAGGAGGACAGCAGGAAGGACTCAATCCCCATATCGAGCAGACGGGTGACCGCACCGACCGCGCTGTTGGTATGCAGGGTGGACAGCAGCAGGTGGCCGGTAAGCGAGGCCTGCACGGCGATGCGCGCGGTCTCGCTGTCACGGATCTCGCCGACCATCAGCACATCGGGGTCCTGGCGCAGGATCGCGCGCAGGCCACGCGCAAAGGTCATGTCGATACGGCCATTGACCTGGGTCTGGCCGACGCCGTCGAGGTGGTACTCGATCGGGTCTTCGACGGTGAGGATGTTGCGCTGGCGGTTGTTGATGGCGCGCAGGCCGGCATACAGGGTGGTGCTCTTGCCGGCACCGGTGGGGCCGGTGACCAGCACGATGCCGTGCGGCCGGCACAGCATCGCCTGCATCACCCCAACATCGCGCACCCGCATGCCAAGGTGTTGGAGCGACAACTGCCCGGATTGCTTGTCCAGCAGGCGCAGCACCACCCGCTCGCCATTGGCCGCAGGCAGGGTGGACACACGGATATCGACTTCGCGCCCAGCAACCCGCACCGAGATACGACCGTCCTGCGGCAACCGCTTCTCGGCGATATCCAGCCGTGCCATCACCTTGATGCGCGACACCAGCAGTGCCGCCAGCTCGCGCCGCGGCTCGACCACGTCGCGCAGGATGCCATCCACACGGAAACGCACCACCAAACGGCGCTCGAATGATTCGATGTGGATATCGGAGGCATGCTCGGCCAGCGCCTCCCCCAGCAAGGCATTGATCAGGCGGATGATCGGTGCATCGTCCTGCTGATCCAGCAGATCCTCCACCTGCGGCATGCCCTCCACCAGGCTGGCCAGATCCAGGCTGTCGCCGAGCTCGTCGGCCATGCTCATTGCAGTGCCGGAGTCCTGCTGGTAGGCCTGCTGCAACGCCAGCTCGAAGGCCTCGTCGGCCACGATCTGCTGCGCCAGTGCGCAACCGGCAATGCGCTGCACTTCAGCCAGCGCGCCCAAGCTGGCATCACTGCGGCAGACGATCTGGCGGCCAGCATCATCCAACAACACGCCATGGCGGCGCGCAAACGCAAACGGCAGGCGCAATGTCGGCATGCCGCCAGCAGATACCGGCGCCGCCGTGAGCTCCATTTCAAACATCAATGTTGCAAGGTGATATCGCTGCGCGGAGCGATGTCACACTTTCCCCTGTAAAAACGTGCCCGGAAAATGCCATGTTCCGGGCAAAAAGGCGTGACTTCGACATCGCTTTCCGGATGACCATCACACTTCCGTACGTATCCGCATCGCACTCTCTTACATACGCAGCTAGAGTACCGGCTTCGCAAAATCCGACACTGCGAAAACAGGGGAAAACCAGAGATCTTTGGCGCGGCGTTGCCTGAAAAGTGCAGCGTGCTTCCCCTTGTGCGCGCGGATTTTGCCAAGGGAGATGCCGTACCACCGATGTTCCAGTCTGATACCTCCAAGCTGCTGCCGAAGATCGTCGCGATCCTCATCACATTTTCTGCCGTCGCCGCGCTGTCCTGGCAGGCGCGTCAGCTGTATCTGCAGATGAGCCGCCCACCCGTCAGCGCCCGCACAGCGCAAGTGAGCCTTCCGCAACTGTCGCCGCAACGGCTGCAACGGCTGTTCGGCAATCCTGCGGTGGCGGGAGCAGCCACTCTGCAAGGCGTGCAATTGCAGGGTTGCATCGTCGCCGCCGACCCTGCGCAGTCGCAGGCACTGATCAACATCGAGGGCCAAGGTGCCTTGAACCTGTTGGTGGGTGACGAGTTCCTGCCCGGCGTGGTGCTGCAACAGATTGCCCACGACCATGTGCTGTTCACCCGCAATGGCGTGAATGGAAGGCTCGACTTTCCCGGCCCTGCAACGCAGCAGCCAGCAGGCGGTGTCGAATGATCCACGCAACCACACTTGCCCTGCTGCGCAGAGCGGCGCTGCTGTCCTTGCTGGTGCTTGCACCGACAGCGCTCAGCGCCACGCCAGCCGGCGATGCCCCCAAGCAATGGAGCATCAACATGAAGGACACGGATATCCGTGACTTCATTGGCGCGGTGGCCAATATCACCGGCGACACCTTGATTGTCGACCCACGGGTGGTCGGCGATGTCAGCGTGACCACACAGGAACCGATGACACTGCCCGAGGTCCGCCGGTTGTTCCTGTCGGTGATGACCGTGCACGGCTTTGCGGTGATCGAAGAGGATGCCCAGACCCGGGTGGTTCCGAACGATGAAGCGCACGTGTTCGCCGATGGCCGCGGCCGTGGTCCGGACGCGATCGAAACCCGCGTACTGAGCGTACAGAACGGCAGCGTCGCCGATCTGCTGCCGATGCTGCGTCCGCTGGTACCGGCCAATGCCCACCTTGCGGCAGTGCCCACCGCCAATGCGCTGATCATCAGCGATAGGCGCGGCAATATCGCCCGCATCGAGGCCTTGCTGCGGCAACTGGACGCGCCCCGGCTGCATGCGCACAGCGCCTACGAGGTGCGCTACGCAAGCGTGGAAAGCCTGCAGAAGCTGCTACAGGCCAGCATCGCTGGCAACAACAGCAGCAAGGTGCTGGCCGATACCCGCACCAACCGCCTGCTGATCTTCGGCCCCGAGCAGGCCCGCGAACGGCTGCTGGCGTTGGCCCGCTCGCTGGATGTGGATGCGCCGCGCTCCACCACCACCCAGGTGATCCGCCTGCAGCATGGCGATGCCAAGCAGATGGCGCAGACCCTTGGCGCGATCGGCGATTCCATCAAGCAGGAAGGCGATGACAAGCAGCCCCAGATCGGCACCTTGATCCGTGCCGATGAAAGCCTCAATGCGGTCGTCATCCACGCCAAACCCGAGATGCTGCAGGTGCTGAGCGACATCGTCCGGCAGCTGGACATCCCACGCTCGCAGGTGTTGGTGGAAGCGGCCATCGTCGAGATTTCCGGCGATATCGAGGATGCCCTGGGCGTCCAGTGGGCACTGGATGGCGGCTCACGCAACAATGGCGTGGGTGGCGTCAACTTCAACAACACCGGCATGTCGATCGGCACCCTGCTCAGCTCGCTGGCGGCCGGCACTCCGCCAACGTCGCTGCCATCCGGCGCCATCCTCGGCATCGGCAACAGCAACTTCGGTGCGCTGGTGACGGCGCTGTCGACCAATTCCAGGAACAACCTGCTGTCCACGCCCACCCTGCTGACCCTGGACCACGAGCCAGCGGAAATACTGGTCGGCCAGAACGTGCCGTTCCAGACCGGCTCGTATACCACCACCGGCGATGGCACCAGCAACCCGTTCACCACCATCCAGCGCCAGGACATCGGCGTGACCTTGAAGGTGACGCCGCACATCAACCAGGGCGGCACTTTGCGGCTGGAGATCGAGCAGGAAATTTCCTCGCTGGCGCCTACCCCCAACGGCATCACCCTGTCCGACGTGATCACCAACAAGCGCTCGATCAAGAGCACCATCCTGGCCAATGACGGGCAGGTGATCGTGCTTGGGGGCCTGATCCAGGATGACGTCAGCCATACCCGCTCCAGCGTGCCGCTGCTCGGCAGCATCCCTGGCCTGGGCCGCTTGTTCAGCTCCACCAGCGATACCCGGGTCAAACGCAACCTGATGGTTTTCCTGCGTCCCAGCGTGATTCTCGGGCAGGGCGCGGCCAACGACATGAGCGCGCGCAAATACCTGGATCTGCGCAGCGCACCGAGCACTGGCGGCAAGTACGCCAACCCGCTGCCTGCGGCGGCCGAACAACTGTTCAACGCCGACCAGGCATCCGACCGCGCCAGTCCGCCGGGCACCGGCAACTGACGCGGCCAGCGGCCGCAATGACACCCGGACGTTGGGATCCGGATGTCTGCAGCCACACCACGTTTCAGCACTTCAAAACCAAGGGGAGTAATTCTTGAAGAACGCACTCAATCCGCGCGTCCTTGTTCTGGCGCTGTCCACCGCCCTGCTGGCTGCCTGCGGCGGTGGTGGCGGTGGTGGTAGCAGCAATGGCGGTGGCAGCAATGGCGGTGGCAACACCGGCGGCGGCACCCCCACCCCGGCCGACCCGTACCCGGAACCGACCAGCGCGGCCTATGACGAAATCGAGCTCAAGGGCTTCTACGACATCGACGCCAGCGGCGCCACCCGGGCGGTGCGCAATGATCTGACCGGCAATCTGCCGGCCATGATCCAGTTCGCACAGAGTCACACCGTCGACCCCAGCGGCAACGAAGCCAAAAACATGCCGCGCCTGACCACCGAGCGCGCCGCATTGCTGCTGGTCACGCCCGATCCCTCGTTGCAAGGCGTCGAATCGGTCAAGGTCACCGTGTCCATCGACGGTGCGGTCAAGGGCAGCTTGGACCTGCTGCATCCGAACGCGATGTACCGCTCGGACTACAACAACAACGACGGCCGCCCCGACTACAACTACTCCCGTCGCGCCTGGTCGGTGCCGCTGCCGTGGGATTGGGTCAAGCCAGGCATGAGCCTGAGCATCACCGACAGCAAGTCACGCAGCGGCAGCCTGGCCGCCGACAAGATCGAGTTCGGCGCACCGGCAGAACTGGTGGTGCACAGCATCCGCCTGGGCATGCTGACCGCCCCGCCGGCCGAGAGCGATGCGTTCTGGCTGCTGAAGAACCCGGAACAGGGTGCGGCTGACTACTTCCAGACCATTCCGGCCGCGCGTTTCACCGTCGCCTATTACGAACCGATGCAGCTGGACAAGGTGATGGTCGCCAACGGCACCATCTACGACACCGCCAGTGCTGGCGAAGGTGACGTGTATTCCGGCGACATGCGCGAAAACACCGGCAAATCCACGGTCAGCGTCGGCATCAACCTGGCCAACTTCGGCGCAACGGCCTCCGGCATGGCCGGGCAGTCGCAGCCACAGTGGTTCCAGAACGTGGTGGCGCACCATGCCGTGGGCAGGTACAGCAATGGCGTACAGAGCCACGGCTTGAGCGGCGGCAACGGCATGCTCACGCTGTACTCCACCAGCGGCAACGAATTCAGCCACGAAATCGGCCACCACTACGGGCTCGGTCACTACCCGGGCCAAGCCGGCGACAACTACTTCCTGTCCGGCCACCACCATGACAGCGGCTGGGGCTACATCTCCTACCGCAAGCGCATGCGCGGCAACCTGCATTGGAGCCGTGCCAAGACCGACGGCCTGGGCGGCATGCCGATCTACGACGACAGCTACAGCTTCGCCACCGATGCGATGGCCGGCGGCAACTATTCCAGCGCGCTGTCACGCTATACGCACTACACCGGCTACAGCACCCGGATCGCGATCCAGCCGCGCCTGAACAAGCCGGTGCCAACGCAGAGTTCGGCCACCGGTTACCTGGGCTGGAACGCGGACACCCGCAGGATGGAACCGGTGACCGGCAAGGTGCCGACCAACAAGGAGCTGTTCTTCAACTCGGCAGACGGCAACTACCTGAAACCACGCCTGGTCGGTACGCCGGTCTTCACCGTGCTCGGCGGTTATGACCCCAGCACCGGCAATGCCCTGCTCTACCCCGCTTTCCGCGGCAATTGGGGCAATGTGTTCGACCTGCCGGCGCCGCTCGCCACTGCCTCCAGTCGCCAATGCTGGCTGGAGGTGACATTCAACGGAGGCAGCAGCAAGCGCATCGCCGTTGCTGGCAACGTGCTGCAGAACGGTTCGGTCAACAAGCTGCATATCAACCTGGCCCAGGCCGACAAACCGCAACAGGCCAAGCTGCAATGCCAGGACGCCGGCGCAGCGGTCAACACCCTGGCAACGATGAGCTTCCCGCAGGATCTGCCGCCAATGAAGGCACCAGTGGTGGTGGGCAAGGAAGCTGGCTACAGCGCGTTGCGTGCGGTTGAGCTACCGGAACTGGACACCCTGCTGGCAGCCGCCGCTGGCAAGCCACTGATCAACCTGGGAGCGCGTGGCAACCTGCTGTATGCCAGCTGGGGCGACGACGCCAGCGGTCTGTCCAGTGAAGCCCGGCAGGTGCGCGATGCCTACATCGCCCAGGAAACCCGGGCCACACGCCTGAATCGCTGGATGACCCGCTACCGCACCGACCTGCAGGCCAGCAACAACACTGCGGCAGTGGAAGCACTCAAGAAACTGCTCGATACCCTTGGCCTGCGCAAGACTCCGCTGTTGCCGGCCGGCCAGCAGATGCTGGTCACCAACAGCAAGCACTGCCTGAAGACCGAGACCGTCGATGGCAAGCTGTCGGTCTACATCGCCGATGCCAGCACCTGCAGCGGCGCCGACAACGAGCTGTGGATGGCCGATCTGCGCGGTGCAATCCACAGCGCAGCCAACCCGGCCATGTGCCTGTCCGGCAGCGGTGGCAACAATGCCGCGGTGACCCTCGGCAAGTGTGATCGCACGCTGGATGCACAGATGTTCGATCTCAGCGCATTGCCGACGATTGGCCGTAATGGCCGCTGCCTGGACCTGTCTGGCGGCTTCCTGACCGCAGGCCGTGGCAAATTGATCACCTACAGCTGCAGCGGTGGTGCGAACCAGCGTTGGACCGGACTGAGTGCCAACGACAACGCCTTGCTGGCGCTGCTCAGCCCCAACAACCTGGTTGTGCTGCGTGGCTTGAACATCCAGTAATCAGCAACCGCCCGGGGCCACCGCGCCCCGGGCTTGCGCGCAGGCAAATGAATCCATCAACTCCACCATTGCGTCTGATCACTTGGTTGGCCATTGGCGTGTGCGGCAGCATCACCGGCATCGCGATGGCGCAACCCGATGGGCACGACCAACGACCGCCGTTGTACCCCGCCGGCACCTCGCAGGCACCCAGGCTACTGGCGACCTTCGTGCATCCGCAGGCTGACCGCTCGTTGGCGGTAATCCAGCAAGCCGGCGCGGCATCACAGACGCTGCACGTCGGCGAGCAGATCGATAGCGGACTGCGCCTGCACGCCATTGCCCGCGACCACATCGTGATCGCCCGTGGCTCGCAACTGTTTAGCCTGCGTCTGCTGGGCCAGGGCGGGGCACGCAAGCAGGCAGCGCGCGCACCGAGTGCTCCGACAGCGCCCGACACCATCAACAGTACCGTTCCCAGCAATGGCAGGGCCCTGTTGCGCGCGGACAACCTTGATGCAGTGCGCGCCGCCTGCAGCGACACCACCACCATGTCGGCACTGCCCGATGCACAGAAAGCCGAGCTGGCCGCACTGGGGCTGTGCAACGCGCCTTGATCGATGCAGGGCACGCGCCCTTCGACGGCGGATTCAGCAACGCAGCGCATACTGCTGACTGGTCCCGCCTGCGATGGTCATTCCAATGAACGACACCTCTTCCGATCCGCTGCAGATTGCCTGCCCGCACTGCAACGCGATCAACCGCGTCCCCGCTGCGCGCCTGTCACAGGCGCCATCCTGCGGCCGTTGCCACCAGCCACTATTTGCGGCCGCGCCGATTGCATTGAATGCAGCAGCTTTCGAAGCACACGCCAGCCGCTCGCAGATTCCGCTGCTGGTGGATTTCTGGGCCAGCTGGTGCGGCCCGTGCCGGCAAATGGCACCGGAGTTCGCCAAGGCCGCCGTGCAGCTGGAGCCACGCATGCGCCTGGGCAAGCTGGATACGGAAGCCGAGCCGGCCATTGCCACCCGCTATGGCATCCGCAGCATTCCGACGATGGTGCTGATCCACGGCGGCCGCGAGATCGCCCGGCAATCCGGCGCGATGCCGGCCAGCAGCATCGTGCAGTGGGCAAGCGCGCACCTGTAGTGCCGAGCCATGCTCGGCAGAGGCCTGCCCAACAATCCCGAACGCCTCACCTGTAGTGCCGAGCCATGCTCGGCAGGGGCCTGCCCAGCAATCCCGAACGCCTCACCTGTAGTGGGGGGGGGGGGGGGGGGGGGGGGGGGGGGGGGGGGGGGGGGGAGGCGGGCGGGGGGGGGGGGAGGGGCGGGGGGGGGGGGGGGGGGGGGGGGGGGGGGGGGGGGGGGGG
>NZ_JBRREH010000100.1:0-16524 GCF_056760175.1 Stenotrophomonas sp. STEN021
CTGTCCCGGGCGCGGCCCCCCCCCCCCCGCCCCGCCCGCGGCCCCGGCCGGTGCGCGCGCGCCCCGCCCCCCGGGCGCCCCGCCCCCCCCCCCCCCCCCCCACTACAGTTGCTCGGCCTTCAGCGCTGGCAGTAACCGCACCACACCGTTGCCCGCTGGCCGATGTTGGCATAGCGCAGCACACGTCCACACTGCTTGCAGTTCTCGCCTTCGCGCCCGTACACCAGCAGCTCCTGTTCGAAGTAACCCGGCGCGCCATCCGGACTGATGAAGTCGCGCAGGGTCGTGCCACCACGGGTGATCGCATGCCCCAGGATGTCCTTCACCGCATCGGCAAGCCGCTGATAGCGTGCCCGTGACACCTTGCCCGCCTCGCGCAGTGGATTGATGCCAGCCATGAACAGGCTTTCCGCCGCATAGATGTTGCCGACGCCGACGACAATGCCCTGGTCCATCAGGAAGGTCTTGATCGGCGCCTTGCGGCCACGGCTGCGCTGGAACAGGTAGTCGCCATCGAAATCGCCATCCAGCGGTTCCGGACCAAGATCACGCAGCAACGCATGTGTCTCACCCGCCGGCTGCCATAACAGGCAACCAAACCGGCGTGGATCGTTGAAGCGCAGCAGGCGGCCGTCCTCCAGACTGATGTCGACATGGTCGTGCGCACGCACGGGTGTGTCGCCGGGCAGCACGCGCAGGCTGCCGGACATGCCCAGATGCAGCACTGCGCTGCCCAGTTCGGTATCCAACAGCAGGTATTTGGCGCGACGACGGATCGCCCCGATGCGCTGGCCCGGCAGCAGCTGTTCGATCTCGGC
Organism: Stenotrophomonas sp. STEN021; assembly: GCF_056760175.1. NCBI lineage: Bacteria > Pseudomonadati > Pseudomonadota > Gammaproteobacteria > Lysobacterales > Lysobacteraceae > Stenotrophomonas > Stenotrophomonas sp. STEN021. The sequence goes on from NZ_JBRREH010000100.1 coordinate 819, forward strand.
AGGAATCGGCCAACGCAGATCCGGCCGGCGCAGGATCACACCGTGGATGCGGCGATCCACCAGATGTGGTTCCAGACCGCGCCGGGTGGTTTCTACTTCGGGTAGTTCTGGCATGCGAGTCTCAAGGCGATTGTGTTTGGTTGGTTTTGTGGGAACGGCGTGAGCCGTGAAACTGATGGTGGTGAACAGCGGACCTGCATCGGTTGCACTGCGCTATCGGCTTCGGTTGATTCTTTGGCTTCGCGGCTTACGCCGCTCCTACAACCGCCGGTCAGCGTGGTGGCGCCATCAGCTCACGGGCGCTGAGATAGCCGTCACCATTGGCATCCTGGCGGGCGAAGCGGGCCAGGATCACCTGCCGCTGTTCCTCGCGGCTGATCGGCTTGCCGCGTCCGCCCGGTTGCTCGTCGGCCTGCAGTACGCCATCGCCATTGCGGTCCATCTTGTCGAAGGCGTACAGCATCCACTGCAGGTACTCATCCGGGCTGACACGGCCATCACCATCGCTGTCCATGCGTTGCAGGTAGGCATTGGTGTCCTGCACCTGGGCGATGGCTGGCAATGAACCACAAAGCAGGAAAAAAAGGGCAATCGTCTTCATGCGGCGCTTAGCGAATAGCCTTTCAGGCGTGCTGCATAGGCCTGCAATGCAGCGCTGCCGCTGGCCTCGGCCTCCTGGCACCACTGCTGCAGCTGGCGCAGGCGCTCGGCCGCGTCATGGCTGCGGGCTTCCAGCAAGGCCGAAAGACGCGCACGGTGCTCGACCAGCAGCTGGATGCGTGGACGCTGCTGCACCCAGCTCTGCAACTGCGCACGGCAGTCGGGTTTGAGCCAGCGACCATCATTGACCAGGCCCTTGCGCATGCGCCGCGGCAACAGCTTGCGCAGCTTGGCACCTGCTGCTGCAGCCTCTTCCTTCAAGGCTGGCGCGAACACATTGCGCTGGTAATCGGTCATGGCCTGGAAGCGGTGCGACAACAGCGCCTTCAAGGTATCGGCATCGGGCACGGCGATATTCGGACGGATGTCCATGCTCGGCGCTACCCGCAGCACCTTGGCCAGGCGCAGCAACTGCAGCAGGCGGATCATCTGCCAGCCGATGTCGAACTCCCAACGACGCATCGAGAAACGTGCCGAGCTGGGGAAGGCGTGATGGTTGTTGTGCAGTTCTTCGCCGCCGATCCAGAACGCCCACGGCGTGAGATTGGTCGAGGTGTCGGCCGATTCAAAATTGCGATAGCCCCACCAATGGCCAAGGCCATTGACCACGCCTGCCGCCCAGAACGGAATCCATGCCATCTGGATCGCCCACAAGGCGATGCCCGGCAGGCCGAACAACACGGTGTTGATCGCGAACAGCAGGATCGGACCGAGGTTGGCATGCGGGGTATAGAGCCTGCGTTCGATCCAGTCCTCCGGCGCACCACGCCCGTACTGCTCGATGTCGTCCCGCAGCGCGCGCGCCTCGCGGTACAGCTCCACGCCACGCCAGAACACCATGTTGATGCCTTTGGTGACCGGGCTATGCGGGTCCTCCTCGGTCTCCACCTTGGCGTGGTGCTTGCGGTGGATGGCCACCCATTCGCGGGTGATCATCGAGGTGGTCAGCCACACCCAGAAGCGGAAGAAATGCGATACCAGCGGGTGGAAGTCGACGCCGCGATGGGCCTGGCTGCGGTGCAGGTACAAGGTCACCGCGAAGATGGTGAGCTGGGTGAACAGCAGCAGCACCGCCAGCATGCCCCACCAGCCCAGGCCGGCGATGCCACCGGTAAGGAAATCGAGCAGGGCGTCGGACATCACGGAGTACTCCAGGCAGTCGGTGCCAGATGAAACAACTGCTACACATCATGGGGGCTGTCGGCGCAAACTGCATCCACCGGCGGCAGGTCCGTTGGTCGTATCCTCAGCTGCCACCTACTCCTGAATGTCCATTGCCCCTGTCGCCGACGCGGCGCCCCTGATCGAACTGGACCATGCCTGCGTCATCCGCGGCCAGGTCCGCGTGCTGCACGAACTGAACCTGCGTATCGAGCAGGGCCAGCACACCGCCATCCTCGGGCCGAACGGCTGCGGCAAGTCCTCATTCATCAAGCTGATCACGCGCGAGCTTTATCCGCTGGCACGCGCCGACGGCCACGTGCCTGTCAAGGTGATGGGCCAGACCCGCTGGCAGGTGGACCGGTTGCGTGCGCAGCTGGGCATCGTCACCGGCGACCTGTCCAGCAACCTCTCCAGCATGCCCGGGCTGACCGTGGAGGAAGCGGTGATCGCCGGCTTCTTCGCCAGCTTTGTGGTGCCTGCGCACCGCGACGTTACCGATGCCATGCGCCAACGCGCGCGGCATGCACTGGAACTGGCGCGCGCCCTGCCCTTGCTGGGCCGCAGTTATGCCGAGCTTTCCGCCGGGGAAACCCGCCGCGTGCTGATCGCCAGGGCGCTGGTCAACCAGCCCAAGGCCTTGCTGCTGGACGAGCCGTCCACCGGCCTGGACCTGATCTCGCGCCAGCATCTGGTCGACAGCATGCGCAACCTTGCCCAGCAGGGCATCACCCTGGTGCTAGTCACCCACCACATCGAAGAGGTGATCCCCGAGATCAAGCGCGTGGTGCTGATGAAAGGCGGCCGCATCTTTGCCGATGGCAGCCGCGGCGAGCTGCTGCGCTCAGGCCCGCTGTCGGAGGTGTTCGGCGGGCCGATCGAGGTACGCGAGGATGAGGGACGGATGTCGGCCTGGGTGGGCAGTTTGTAATTTCCTGAAGCAAAAACCACCCCTCCCAAACCCTCCCCTGCGCTATGCGCAAGGGAGGGAGCTTGGCCCCTCCCCTTTGGCGCAGCCAAGGGGGAGGTTGGGAGGGGGTGGCTTTGGCCGTTGCTTGTGCTGGATGCTGAAGCTCATGTGAGGAGCCCCCCTCCCCAGCCGGTCCGGCCCGAAGGCACAGCCTTCGGTCGTTCATCAGACCGCGCGCCAATGGCGCGCAAGCAGGCCTTCTTCATCCCCTGCGCGCTGCGCAAGGGAGGGGGCGGAGCACAGCCATTGGTGCGATGATGCCCGCCCGCTCCCGTATTCCCGTTGTCTTCGCAATGTCATCTTCTGTTGCCCCGCTGCGCTTCGGCGCCGCCCTCGCGCTGGCCGCCCTGCTCAGCGCCTGTTCCAGCACCCCCACCCTGCCTTCCGCCGCCGGCAGCGACTCCAGCACCAAGATCACCGGCTATCTGACCGGCACCGCCATCCCCGACAGCCTTGCGCTGAGCCCGGCCCCGCCCGCGCCCGGCTCGGCATCGGCACAGCTCGACGAGGCCGTCGCCAGCCAGGCGCTGAGCATGCAAGGCAGCGCACGCTTCGCACAGGCACACACCGATGCCGACCTGAGCTTCCCGGCCGGCGCCGACCAGTTCAGCTGCGCGCTCGGCGTGGCGGTCACCGCCAAGACCACCCCGGTGCTGTACCGCCTGCTGGAACGTAGCCGCATCGACGCCAGCGCCGCCACCAAGGCGGCGAAAACGCACTATCAGCGCCCGCGCCCGTTCATGGTCAACAACGCCCCCACCTGCACGCCGGATGATGAGGAAGGCCTGCGCAAGAGCGGCTCCTACCCATCCGGGCATACCTCCATCGGTTGGGCCTGGGCCCTGATCCTGTCGGAAATCGATCCGGACCATGCCACCGCCTTGATCGAACGTGGCCGCAACTATGGTCATAGCCGCCTGGTCTGCAACGTGCATTGGTATAGCGACGTGCAGCAGGGCCAGTTCATGGGCGCGGCCACGGTGGCGCGACTGCATGACAATCCGGCATTTGTCGCCGACCTGACCAAGGCACGCGAAGAGCTGGCCCACGCACGCACGCTCAAGCAGCCGCTGCCACGCGATTGCGCCGCAGAAACCGCAGCACTGACCTCGGACATCCCCGAAGCCCGCTGAGCGGTACCTGTAGTGCCGAGCCATGCTCGGCATCGGGGTCCGGAGCATCCGATTCTGTGGGAGCGGCGTCAACCGCGAAGCTGATGGTCAATCAGATCGCCGGAATACCTGCGATTGAAACAATGCCGGCTTCGCGGCTGACGCCGCTCCTACAAGGCCTTCGGCAGGCTTACCGGTAACGCCCCAGCCGAGCATGGCTCGGCTCTACCGTGGGCGCGATGGTTTCCGACGTCACCGCCTGCCACTGCGGTGTGCGTCTACGGTTACAGTCCCGGGTCCTCTCACTACGGGACCTCTCATGCCTGTATTCCTTCGCAGTCCGCGCCTGCAGGCGCTGTTGCTCGCCGCATTGCTGCCTTTCGCCGTGCAAGCACAGACACCGCGCCTGATCGGCTATGTGATGGACAGCCCCGAGCCGCTGCAGTTGTCTGCACGCAAGCTCGACGTGGTCAACTTCGCCTTCGCCGTGGTTCGCCTCGACGGCACCGTCTACCTGCCCGAGAATGTCGATCCGGCACGCCTGCATGCCGTGGTCGCCAAGCGCGCTGACAACCCGTCATTGCAGGTCGTGTTGTCGATTGGCGGCTGGGGTGCTGGCAACTTCTCTGAAGCCGCCGCCACCGCACCGGCCCGCGCACGTTTCATCGACAGCAGTGTTGCGCTGATGCACCAATTCAAGCTCGATGGCCTGGATATCGACTGGGAATACCCCACGCTCGGCGATGCCGACATCAGCCACAGCCCGGATGATCGCCAGAACTTCACCGTGCTGCTGGAAGAACTGCGCGCGCGCCTGGATCGTGAAGGCAACGGCAAGCGCCATTACCTGCTGACCATCGCCGCCGCTGAAGGCCGCGCTGCGGAGGGCCTGGAGCTGCCACGCATCGCCGACTCATTGGATTGGATCAATCTGATGACCTACGACTTCTACGGCAGCCTGACCAAGACCACCGGCCATCATTCCGGGCTTGCGCGCTCATCACTGGCCACACCGCAGGGCCGCACCACCGTGGATGCGGTGAAGTACTTCCTCGATGCGGGCGTGCCTGCTGCCAAGATCAATGTCGGCGTGCCGTTCTATGGCCGCACCTTTGGTGATGTCGGCAGCGACAACAATGGTCGCTTCCAGAAGTTCACCAAGGAAGGCGGCTTCATCACCTGGCGTGACATCGTCCACACCCGGCTCAACACGCCGGGCTGGCAGCGCCATTGGGATGACGAAGCGCAGGTGCCGTGGCTGTGGAATGCCAAGGAGCGACGCATGATCAGTTACGACGACCCGCAATCGCTGCGGATCAAGGCCGACTACGTCAAGCAGCAGGGCCTGGGCGGCATCATGTATTGGGAACAGCGCGGTGATGACAGCGAGCAGCTGCTTGATGTGCTGCATGAGGCGTTGCGCGCTGACCCGGTAGTGGGGGGGGGGGGGGGGGGGGGGGGGGGGGGGGGGGGGGGGGGGCGGCGCCGGGGGGGGCGGGGGGGGGGGGGGGGGGGGGGGGGGGGCGCCCCCGCCCCGCGCCGCCCCCCCCACTACAGAACAGAAGAAGGCGCGGATTGCTCCGCGCCTTCTTCGTTGCATCACACAAGCCTGCGCTTAGAAGCGAGTCTTGAACTCCACACCCCACAGACGCGGCTCGTTGATGAAGCCGGTGAGGTTGTTGAAGTCGATGCCGCCAGTGGCGCGGATCTGGTTGGTGATGTTGCGGCCGTACAGTGCCACGTCGTAATCACCGTCGTTCCACTGGTAGCCCACACGCAGGCCGCCTTCCAACAACGGCTTGCCGGTGAACTCCTTGGACTCGTACAGGAAGAAGTTCACTTCACTGCGGTATGCCCAGTCGGTGAACACATACAGCTGCGTACCATCGGCCAGCGGCAACGACCAGCGTGCGGTCATGTTGTGGGTCCACTCCGGTGCCTGCGGCAGCGCGTTGCCGTTGATCAGCACCTTGCCGTTGACGACTGGATTGGTCACGGTGCAGGAGAAGCACGGCGCCACGCTCAGATCGGAATCCTTGATCTCGGTGTGGTTGTAGCCGCTGCCCAGGGTGACCAGCAGGTTGTCGGTCAGGTAGGCCTGCAGGTCCAGCTCGAAGCCCTGGCCAACACTCTTGTCGGCATTGAGCAGGATGTTGGCATTGCCGCCGGCGCCGCCCACGGCGGTCAGCTGCTGGTCCTTGACCCGGTAGTGGTAGACGCTGGCGTTCAAGCGCGCCCGGTTGTCCCAGAAGTCGGCCTTCACGCCAGCCTCGAAGGACAGCACGGTTTCCGGATCAGCGACGGTCTTGTTGTTGAAAGCACCCGCCGACTGGATCGAGCTGCCGCGGAAGCCGGTGGCAACGCGGCCATAGACGTTGACCGCGTCATTGACGGCGTAAGTTGCCGAGAAGTCCCAGTTGAACTTCTTGTCCTTGGTCGAGGCCGACAGGTAGGGGTCGACCGCATCGCCGGCAGCGAACGCCGCCTGCTGCGCGGCGAGCAGACCGGCGAGATCGCACTTGGCCGACAGCACGCATGGCGAGAAGCCGGTGTTCCAGTAATCCTTGACCTTCAGATCCTTCTTGTCGACGGTGTAACGCACGCCGGCGCGCAGTTCCAGCTTGTCGGTTGCCTGGAAGTTCAGGCCGCCGAACACCGCCCAGGCATCATTGGTCTGGTTGATGCGCTGGAAGCCGTCCTGCTTGCCACCATTGGTGCTGTCGTAGCTGACGCTGTCGACATCGTAGTCTTCCTTGAAATAGAACACGCCGGCCTGCCAGTTCAACGGGCCTTCGTTCTGCGATTCAAGACGCAGTTCCTGGGTCCACTGCGAGTGGCGTGGAATACCATCGGCGGTTTCCGAGGCAAACGGCACTTCAGCGGTGAAGTATGGACCCGAGGTGCCGTCGATATCGCCGACGCTGAAAGTGTCCACGGTTTCGTAACCGGTGATCGAGGACAGCTTGTAGTTGCCCAGGTCCCAGCTCAGGCGTGCATTGGCGCCGCTGCTGTCGAGCTCGGAGTGATTCAGGCCATCGATCGAGACCTTGTCCGGGTCGAAGCCAGGAACGAAATCGTTGCTGCCCTTCTTGAAGATGTTGCCGCGGAACAGGCGCGCGGTACCGTTGAGGTGACGCTTGTGCGCACCCAGCAACGCTTCGAAGTTGTCGCCTTCATACAGGAACTGCACACGCACGGCCGACTCGTCATAGCCCTCCAGGCCGTCGTTCGGGCCGGGACCGGTGTTCTTCACCCAGTCATCGCGGCGCTGGTACAGCGCTGACACGCGTGCCGACCAGCGCGCGCTCAGCGCACCACCGACGGCGGCTTCAACATTCCACAGGTTGTCGCTGCCATAGCCAACCTTGCCGTAGCCTTCAAACTCCTGCGAAGGACGCACCGAGTCGAACTTGACCACGCCGGCCGGGGTGTTGCGGCCGAACAGCGAACCCTGCGGGCCGCGCAGCACTTCCACCTGCTCCACGTCGAAGATCGGGAAGCCCTTCAGGATCGGGTTTTCCTGCACGATGTCGTCATACACCAGCGAGACCGGCTGCGAGGTGTTGAGGCGGAAGTCGGTGTTGCCGTAGCCGCGGATATAGAAGCGCGGGAAGGCACGGCCGAACGAGGATTCGATGTTCAGGCTGGGCACGCGGCCGGACAGGTAACGCACGTCGGTGCCGCCAGAAGCCAGTGCATCGAGCTTCTCGCCGCTGACGGTGCTGATCGACACCGGCACATCCTGGATGTTCTCCACCTTGCGCGCGGCGGTGACCTTTACCGCATCCAGTGTGGCGGCTTCCTTCTGGGCCGGCGTCGCGTCCTGTGCGGCAGCGGTGAGTGGCAGTACGGCGAGAACGGCGAGAACGGCAACAAACAGCGGATGCGCAGCCGGCAGGCGGCGAACGATACGGGTCGGGGACATGGCGGAGAAGGGCCTGTTGAGGAGGGATGGGGAGCTGCGCCTAGCACGGAATTGTTGCAGTACAACATTCGTATCGCAAACGTTCAGGTATTCAGCGGGATGACGCCTGTCAGGGGTATCCGGCCCCTCCGCCGCATAGACTTGGCGCTTCCCTCCTGCCCAGGCACCTTGCCATGACCCAGTGGTATTTCCATATTCCCGGCCAAGCCGACCGCGTCGGCCCGATGGACGACGAGGCCGCCCGCCGCTTTGCCCAGGGCAGCCGGCAGGCACTGGCCTGGCGCGAGGGCATGCAGGGCTGGCAGGCAGTGACCGAGATCGCCGACTTCGGCGGCCAGGCCGGCCCGCCACCGATGCCGCCGCCGGTAGGTGGCAACCGCAACCGTGCCGACGATATCGACTTCCGCATCGTCGGACATGAGATGCAGTTCGTGGAAATCGAACTGGATCCGGGCGAAAGCGCGATTGCCGAGGCCGGTGCGCTGATGTTCAAGGATTCAGCGGTACAGATGGACACCGTGTTCGGTGACGGCCGCCACGAAGGCCAGGGCGGCGGCTTCATGGACAAGCTGATGTCGGCCGGCAAGCGGGTGATCACAGGCGAGAGCCTGTTCGCCACCTTGTTCACCCATACCGGCAACGGCAAGGCCAAGGTCGCCTTCGCCGCCCCCTACCCCGGCACCGTGATCCCGATGAAACTGGACCAGCACGGCGGCAAGCTGATCTGCCAGAAGGACAGCTTCCTGGCCGGCGCGCGCGGCGTGCAGGTCGGCGTGCATTTCCAGCGCAAGGTGATGACCGGCCTGTTTGGTGGCGAAGGTTTCATCATGCAGAAGCTGGAAGGCGACGGCTGGGTATTCGTGCACGCTGGCGGCTGCGTGGTGGAGCGTGAGCTGGCTGCGGGTGAACGCATCGATGTGGATACCGGCTGCGTGGTGGCTTACCACGCCAGCGTGGACATGGACGTGCGCCGCGTGGCCGGCCTGAAGAGCATGTTCTTCGGTGGCGAGGGCGTTTTCCTGGCCACCCTGACCGGCCCGGGCAAGGTCTGGCTGCAGTCACTGCCGTTCTCGCGTCTGGCCGGCCGCATGTTTGCAGCGGCACCGCAAGGCGGTGGCCAGAGCCGCGGTGAGGGCTCGGTGCTGGGCGGGCTGGGACGCTTGTTGGATGGGGATAACAAGTTCTGATGGACAATTTCCGCACGTGCTCTCGTGACTAACGAGAGCACGTGTAGCGCGCCTCATGGAGTCCCCTAAACCTCCTTTGCCTTAGAAGCCTGCAGCTTCTTTTTCAGCGATAGCTGGATGCGGCGCATCACGTCCAGCTTGATCTTCTGTGCAGACCATTTCTCGAAATGCTCCCGGTAGCTCATCGGAAGCCCTTTCAATCGCTTCATTTTCAACGAGCCATCCAAATTTATTTGAAAATAACCCGCGTCAAACAGGCGATGGATGTCGGCTCTGAGCAACAGGCCATTTTCCACTTCATCCGATCCTCCTTCCGCCACCGGGATGATATGAGCAGCATCCAAAAGCTCCCTCATCGTTTCACCCGATATGGCACAGCTCGGTTTTTTCTCGAGAAGCCATAACTGCCCCTTGAACTTCCCTTGCCCCTCGCGGACTTGGACCGATGCTTTTCTCTGTTTCGATGGCACTACCGGTCTGATAGTCACCTTTATCGGCGGCCCATCAAACTCTTCGCTACGGGACCCATCGCCAGTCCATCGCATGTCATGCATTTTGAATGTAGGTTGCTCCCTGTGAACACGGAAGCTAAGCCTCGTCTTACCCCAATACACCTTTTTCAGAATTTCGCTCGAGAGCGGGACGTGATCCTGCTCAAAGTAAGCCAACTCGACACTGTAATGACCATCATCAAAGGCGCTGGAAAGAACGCGCGGCGAATAATTCACCACGCCGCCGTCTTCCCCCCAATTTTCGGACGAAAGCGCCCCGATGAGCTTATTCCCCGGGCCGTAGTCCAGACGAATGCGCTCCGTAGTACTTATCCATTTCGCCTCAATGACTACAGAAAATCCAATTCCTTTCGTATCCATCTTCTTCCTATTAGCTTTCCATTGACTACATTTAAATAGCGCCCCAGCATCTTTCTGCCAAAATCCAGCGCTAAACGATCTGACGACTAACAAGATAGCCTGAGCTTCTCAATTTAGTGAAAGCTGTTTACCTCTTCGTTGGACAAAGAACCTCGGATCGTCGGCACTTGCCTTCCCAAAAAAAGGGATTGCTTCCGATCAGTTGGTTCCGGTTGTCACACGCCACCGACGTTGGCGCTATGCTGGCGCCCTTTCCAACGCCCCTGTTCATCATGAAAGCGCGCAACGTCCGTCTGCTGCTGTCCCTCTCCCTGTTTGGCCTGCTGGCAGCCTGTGGCGGCGAGAACACCAAGCCCACTCCGCCGGCAGCGGTACAGCCGACCACGCCGGTGCGGCCGGTCAAGATCGGTGTGGCGCTGGGCGGTGGCGCGGCCAAGGGCTTTGCGCATATCGGCGTGATCAAGATGCTGGAAGCCAATGGTTTCGAGCCGGTGGTGGTGTCCGGCACCAGCGCCGGCAGCGTGGTCGGGGCTTTGTATGCCAGCGGCATGGACGCCTTCCAGATGCAGCAGAAGGCGGTGGCGCTGGATGAAGCCAGCATCCGCGATATCCGCCTGTTCTCCGGCGGCCTGGTGCAGGGCCAGAAACTGCAGGACTACGTCAACGCGCAGGTCGGCAACAAGCGCGCCGAACAGCTGAAGAAGCCCTTCGCCGCGGTCGCCACGCAGCTGGAAACCGGTGAGCGCGCGGTGTTCGTGCGCGGCAACGTCGGCCAGGCCGTGCGTGCTTCCAGCTCCATCCCTGGCGTGTTCGAGCCGGTGATCATCGGTGGCAAGAGCTATGTTGACGGCGGCGTGGTCAGCCCGGTGCCAGTGGATGCGGCCAAGCAGCTGGGTGCCGAATTCGTGATCGCGGTGGATATCTCCAGCCGCGCCACCGGCCAGCGCCCAACCGGCTTGCTGGGTGCGGTGGGCCAGTCGATCACCATCATGGGCCAGCGCCTGGGCGAGCAGGAACTGGCGCGCGCCGACGTGGTGATCCGCCCGGCGGTACTGGATATCGGCGCAGCTGATTTCGAGCAGCGTGGCCGGGCCATCCTCGAAGGCGAGAAGGCCGCGATGGCGGCGATGCCGCAGATCCGCGCCGGTATTGCCCGTTTGCAGCAGGCGCGTGTCGCCAGCGCGCGCAATGCCGATGCACGCGCTGCCGCGGTGCAGGCCGAAGCGCATCAGCGCTGCCAGGACAGCCGCAGCCGCATCGAGAAGCTGCGTGGCATCGAGAAGAACTGCAGCGCGCCAGCGCGCTGATGCTTGAAGCCCCTCTCCAACGGGAGAGGGGTTGGGGTGAGGGTGCCGCGTAGGCAAGTTGCTACAGCTGCCCTGCTTCGCGGCCTACCCTCATCCGCCCCTGCGGGGCACCTTCTCCCGCAGGGAGAAGGAAGCGCCTTACCGCCCCAGCTGCGACAGCGGCAGGGCGCGGAACTCCTTCACCGTGCGCAGCACGAAGCTGGAATTGACGTCGGCAACACCGGCAGCGTTGAGCAGCTTGTCGAGCAGGAATTCCGAGAAGTGGTCCAGGTCGCGTACGTAGACCTGCAGCAGATAGTCCATGTCGCCGGTGAGCGCATGGCAAGCCACCACCTCATCCCATAGCTGCACCGCCTGCACGAAATGATCGATCGCCGCCTGGCCATGCTTGGACAACTGCACGCGTACGAAGGCCTGCAGGCCCAGCCCGATCGCGCGTGGCTCCAGTCGTGCGCCATAACCGGCGATCACCCCCTCCGCTTCCAGCCGCTGCACCCGCCGCAGGCAGGCCGACGGCGAAAGATTCACCCGCGCCGCGAGTTCGGCATTGGTGGCGCGGCCATGCTGCTGTATTTCGACAAGAAGCCGCAGATCCGTGCGATCAAGGTTCACCGACGCCATCTTTGTTGCTCCGCACCATTGAATGGACGCAACAATATTGCGTCATAACCGGCTGGCAGCGCAATTACGCACACCTGTTGCGCGGCAGGCTTTCTACCATGCGCCTATCTATTCCCTTCAGGAGCTGCCGCCATGGAAGCCAACCCACGCCGCGTCGAACACCAACAGACCGACAAGGGTTACGTGCCGGTCTATACCACCGCCGTGGTGGAGCAGCCCTGGGACAGCTACAGCGCCGACGATCATGCGACCTGGAGCACCCTGTACCAGCGCCAGCGCGAACTGCTGGTCGGCCGTGCCTGCCAGGAGTTCCTCGATGCCCAGGACGAAATGGGCATGAGCGAGCACATGATCCCGCGCTTCGACCAGCTCAATGAAGTGCTGGGCGCGGCCACCGGCTGGACTCTGGTGGGCGTGGAAGGCCTGTTGCCGGAGCTCGATTTCTTCGATCACCTGGCCAACCGCCGCTTCCCGGTGACCTGGTGGATCCGCCGTCCGGAGCAGATCGACTACATCGCCGAACCCGACCTGTTCCATGACCTGTTCGGCCACGTGCCGCTGCTGATGAACCCGGTGTTTGCCGACTACATGGCGGCCTATGGCCGTGGCGGGGTCAAGGCGCATGCGATCGGCCCGGACGCGCTGCAGAACCTCACCCGCCTGTACTGGTACACGGTGGAGTTCGGCCTGATCAACACCGCCGAGGGCCTGCGCATCTATGGCGCCGGCATCGTCTCGTCCAAGGGCGAATCGCTGTACTCGCTGGAATCGGCGGCACCCAACCGCATTGGCTTCGATCTGGAGCGGATCATGCGCACCCGCTACCGCATCGACACCTTCCAGAAGAGCTACTTCGTCATCGATGGTTTCGAGCAGCTGATGGCCGCAACCGAGCCGGACTTCACCCCGATCTACGCGCGTCTTGCCGATGCCGAGCATCTGCCGGCAGGTGACGTGCAGGCCGGTGACAAGGTATTCCAGCGCGGCAGCGGTGAGGGCTGGGCTGACGACGGCGACGTCTAAGCCAGACCGCCTTGCAGGAACACAAGAAGCCGCCCAAGGGCGGCTTCTTCGCATGCGTCCACCTGGCCCGGGTAAACGAAGCGGACCCGGGGCTTTCCAAACCGCGCAAGTCACTGCACCGCGTTGCCCGCTGCAGCCTTCGCCACCCGGCGCCCACCGTATTTGCGATCCAGGTAAACGCCAACGATCACTGCCACCAGCAACGGTGCCGCCCACGGGAACAACTCGATCAGCAGCCCCGGTACCGCGGTATGGCTGTGCAGCCACTGCCATACCGGCCGCATGCCGATGCCGAGGAAGGCCACATGCGTAGCGATGCCTGCACCCAGGATCGACTGGTAGTGCTGGCGGAACGCCCAGTCCGGACGCGACGGCCCACGGCGGGCGAACTTCAGCATGCGCCAGCCCACCCACAGGCCAATTGACGAGAAGCCCAGGAACAGCGGCTGACGGTGCTGGATGCCGGTGCCCACAACCACCAGCGCCAGGATCACCATCGGCCACAGCGCCAGATGCCAGCCCGGCCGCGACACCAGCTGCTTCCAGTCGCGCTTGTCGGTGACCGCACGCCAGGCCAGCCACGTCGCGTTGCCGGTGATCGCCATCAGGTAGGCCAGGAACAACGCCGACAACGGCTCGTGGCGGAAGAAGGCGAACTGGAGGGTGATCGGCAGCGCAGTGACCACGATCACCGCCATCGCGACCAGGTAGACCTTGCCCAGCGCGCGATGCCGCGGCGAGCCTTTCTTCATGAATGCCGCCGACCAGAAGCCGACCAGGGCGACCACGCCAGCCAGCACATGCAGCGCGACGATCAGGGAATATCCGGGCATGACAGCAGTCTCTTCAGTGGTGGCCGGCGAATGCGATGGCCTGTGCACAGCCTGCGTGAGCCGCTGCGGCCACAGCAGTCGCGGCAGTCATTGATCGACCCTGCCGGAAGTCACTTTCTGCTCTGCTCCCCTTGCCGCTGACGCCTGCGCCCACCAGCATGTGGGCATGGAAATCACTCCCCGTTCGCGCTGGCACAGGCTGCTGCACCCGCTCAACCTCGCCGGCCTGCTGACCTGGGTGGCGGTAGCGGCCACCCTGCCCCATGGCGCCGGCGAGCAGATGGCCCTGCGTTGGGGCAGTGCCCTGTTGTTCCTGGTCGCGTTTCTGTTCGCCGCCAGCTACGAGCGCCCCTCGCCCCAACGCAGCGTGGCCTTGCTGATCGAGGCACTGGCGGCGCTGGCGGTGATCCGCCTGGCCGCCAGCAGCGGCGTCGCCCCGGCCCTGCTGGTGATGCTGGCCGCACAGGTGGCGATGAGCTGGCCACTGCGCATCACCCTGGTGCTGATGTTGCTGGTCAATCTGGGCATGTACCTGGTCCTGCGTGACACCCACAGCCATCCTGCCGCCGTGGTGCTGATCTTTGCCGGCTTCCAGGCCTTCGCCATGCTCACCACGCATTACGCACGCAGCGCCGAGCAGGCCCGTGACCGGCTGGCGCTGGTCAATGCCGACCTGCTGGCCACCCGCGCCCTGCTCGCTGAAAGATCCCGTGACATGGAACGGCTGCGCTTGTCGCGTGAGCTGCACGATGTGGCCGGGCACAAGCTCACTGCCCTGCGCCTGCACCTGCGCGCACTAGCCAGCCGCACGGATGCAGCGCCCGAGCTGGCCCTGTGCGAACAACTGTCCGCCGAGCTGCTTGGCGATATCCGCGCGGTGGTGCACTGCCTGCGTGACAGCGGCCAACTCGACATGGATACCGCCCTGCACGCGCTCGCCGCGCCCTTGCCGCGCCCACGGCTGCAGTTGCAGTTGGAGGATGACGTGCAGGTCAGCGACACCGCCAAGGCCGAAACCATTCTGCGCTGCGTGCAGGAGGCGCTGACCAACAGCGCCCGCCACAGCGATGCAAAGGTGCTGCAGGTGTCCCTGCGGCACCGCGACGGGCAACTGCTGTTGGCGATGGAAGATGATGGCCAGCTGCGCGGCGAGCCGCGCGCCGGCAATGGCCTGACCGGCATGCGCGAGCGGGTCGATGAGCAGGGTGGCAACTTCCGTCTGCAGCGTGCTGCTTCCGGTGCCCTGCAGATTCGTGTGGAATTGCCGGCATGAACACCTCCCCCCGCATTGCCCTGGTCGACGACCAGGCCCTGATCCGCGCCGGCCTGCGCGCCTTGCTGCAGCAGCTGGGCATCACCATCGTGTTCGAAGCCGACAGTGGCGATGCCCTGCTCGAACAGATCGCGCAGCAGCCGGTGCAGCTGATCCTGTCGGACATCCGCATGCCGGGCATGGACGGCATCCAGGCCTTGAAAGCCCTGCGCGAGCGCGGCGATCAAACCCCGTGCGTGTTCCTGACCACCTTCGACGAGAGCGACCTGCTGCTGCGTGCCACCGAAGCCGGCGCACAGGGTTTCCTGCTGAAGGACGCAGCGCCGGAGGACCTGCATGACGCCATCGTGCGCGCCATCGCCGGACAGACCCTGTTGCAGCCGGTGAGCACCGACGCGGTGCGGCAGCGTTATCGCTACCACGCCGATGACGCGCCGAAGGAGTTGTTCAGCCAAAAAGAAGTCGCGGTATTGCGGCTGATGGCCGGCGGCTACAGCAACCGTGAGATCGCCGGCAGCCTGTTCCTGGCCGAAGGCACGGTGAAGAACTACGTCTCGGCCATCCTCGACAAGCTCGACACCCGCGACCGCACCCGTGCGGTACTGAAAGCCATCACCCTGCGGGTGATCTAGCAGCGAGCCGTGCGCCACGGTAGTGCCGAGCCATGCTCGGCAGGGGCTTTACCGGTGCACCGGTTGTAGGAGCAGCGTCAGCCGCGAAGCTGGCAATGCTGGAACAACCGATATGTTCGCGATCTGATGG
>NZ_JBRREH010000101.1:0-16520 GCF_056760175.1 Stenotrophomonas sp. STEN021
CGGGGCCTACCCGGCCTCCCGGGCCCCCGGGCGGGGGCAACCGCGCCACCGGTTGACCCCCCCGCCCTCGGGGGGTTTTCCCCGGCTCCCACAAACGACTACCGCTATGTTGCCGCTTCAGGGCTGCTCGACGGCAGCAGCCTCTGGAATCCGGGTAATACGCAGGGTCGCCATCATGCCCAGCGGCTCGGTTGCTGGCTGTGCATCGCTGGCCGGTAGTTGAACCGGCTGCTGGGTGATATCGGCAAAACTGCGCACCTGGTACAGCACGTCCATGCCGTGTCGCGCATTGGCAGGCAGCTGGGCTTCGCCATGACGGGTTGAGGGGTTCCTGCGCGCCGGCTGATAGCCTGGCAGCTGCCGCACCAGTTCTTCGGTGGGCGCGGCAAACTCGCCAATGATCAGTGACGGCAGGCCGTCGGCGGTGGCATCCATCCACGAGCGCAGATCCGCGGCTTGGTGGCCGCGCGCAACCGGGCTGTTGTCGCTGGGGCACATGCTGGCGGCATAGATGTTCAGCTGCGCCTGCTGCAGCTGCAGACGCTGCATGCCGGCGGCGGTGGGGGCGTCGTCGCCGTGCAACAGGGTGATGCCGTCCTGCTGCGCGCTGAGGCGGGTCAGCACCGCGTTGCCACGACGCAGCGGTTGGCTGGGGCGGTCGGCGCTGATGAAGTCGCAGCTGTATTTGAGGCGGGTGCCCAGCCAGCAGGCTGGGTTGGGGGTGTTGGCCAAATGGCGTACATCCTGTACGACGATCACGTCTGGTCGCAGGGCCTCCATCAGGGCAGCGATCCGGTCGCGCTGACCGGTCCATATCTCACCACTGTCGGGTAGACGCAGGTTGGCGACCTTGATGACCGGCAGCACCGGCTCGGCCATGACGCCAAATGACAGGACCAACAGTCCAAAACAACCCCAGCGCAGCATTGGAACGGCTCGAAATGAGGGGATGTCATGCTAACGCTTGATGCGTCGAAGGGACGTGCAGGCGAATGAGCTAAGGTTTTGCCGGTGCGGGCGGTAGGTGTTTTACCGAGCAGAACCGGTCTGGCGGGCGGTTTGATGCGTTACGCTTGCAACCTTTGTATTCACGGATCGCCCGCAGATGACGACCAGCCACGTAGCAGCTACACCCGCGCCCAAGGGGCGGATGCCTCGCCAAATCCCTTACATCATCGGCAACGAGGGCTGCGAACGGTTCAGCTTCTACGGGATGCGCAACATCCTGGTGCAGTTCCTGATCACCTCGACCCTGCTGCAGCACATCCTGGATTCGGGTGAGCGGGCATTGGCGGCCAAGGACCTGATGCACACCTTCATGATCGGTGTGTACTTCTTCCCGTTGCTGGGTGGCTGGATCGCGGATCGCTTCTTCGGCAAGTACAACACCATTCTGTGGTTCAGCCTGGTTTACTGCCTGGGCCATGCCTTCCTCGCGGTGTTTGAAGACAACCGCATGGGCTTCTTTGCCGGCCTTGGCCTGATCGCCTTTGGTGCCGGTGGCATCAAACCGTTGGTCGCCTCCTTCGTCGGTGACCAGTTCGACCAGACCAACAAGCATCTGGCCAAGAAGGTCTTCGATGCCTTCTACTGGATCATCAATTTCGGCTCCTTGTTCGCATCGCTCACGATGCCGCTGTTGTTGGCCAGTTATGGCCCGTCGGTGGCGTTCGGTATTCCCGGCCTGCTGATGTTCATTGCCACTTTCGTGTTCTGGCTCGGCCGCAAGAAGTACGTGCTGGTCAAGCCGGACATGGCCGATGACCCGCATTCCTTCAGCAAGGTCATCCGCACCGCGCTGTTCGCGCACAAGGCAGGCAAGGGCCGGCCGGGCCTGCTGCTGGCCGGGCTGGGTCTGGTGGCTGCGGTGGTCTCGCTGGCGATGACCCCGGTGTTGGGCTTCGTGATTGCCGCCTGTATCGCGCTGGTGGTGGTGATCGCCTTCATTGGCGGTGGCGCATGGCTGCAGCTGGACCGCGCCCGTGGCATTCACCCCGACGCAGCCGTCGACGGCGTACGCAGCGTGCTGCGGGTGCTGGTGATTTTTGCCCTGGTTACCCCGTTCCATTCATTGTTCGACCAGAAAGCATCCACCTGGGTCATCCAGGGTGCCGAAATGACCAAGCCGGCCTGGTTCCAGGCGGGGCAGATGCAGGCCTTGAACCCTGCGCTGGTGATGATCCTGATCCCGTTCAACAACCTTGTGTTGTACCCGATGCTGGCGCGGATGGGCTGGGAGCCGACCGCATTGCGGCGGATGACCGCGGGTATCGCGTTCAGCGGTCTGGCCTGGATCGCGATTGGTGGCATCCAGGTGGTCATGGACGGCGGTGAGCCGATGTCCATTGTCTGGCAGGTCCTGCCGTACGCACTGCTCACCCTCGGCGAGGTGCTGGTTTCGGCCACCGGCCTTGAGTTCGCCTACAGCCAGGCACCGCAATCGATGAAAGGCGTGGTGATGAGTTTCTGGAACCTGACCACCACCATCGGCAACCTGTGGGTGCTGCTGGCCAATTTCGCGGTGCGCAACGATGCGGTCAACGGCAGCATCGCCACCACCGGTTTGAGCGTCACGGCATTCCAGATGTTTTTCTTCGCTGGCTTCGCACTGTTGGCAGCACTGGCTTTCGGCTGGTACGCGCGACGGTATAAAGTCGTCGACAACTACCGGGCGATTTGAACATGCAAGGACCGATTACCCTGATCCTGATCGCCATCACCGCGCTGGTGTCGTGGATGGCGTTCAACAACCGCAAGCTGGCTGACCGGCTGATCCTGTGGCCGCCGGCAATCGACAAGCACAAGCAGTACGACCGGCTGGTGACCTATGGGTTCATCCATGCCGACTTCGGCCACCTGTTGTTCAACATGGTAACCCTGTACTTCTTCGGCCGCTCGATTGAAGTCATCATGCTCGGCATCACCGGGCAGTGGTGGGTCTACCCGCTGTTCTACCTGGCGGCGCTGGTGGTATCGATCCTGCCGACCTATCTGAAGAACCAGAAGAACCCGAACTATCTGAGCCTGGGAGCTTCAGGGGCGGTGTCGGCGGTGCTGTTCGCCTACATCCTGATCGCGCCGTGGAAGCTGATCCTGGTGATGTTCATTCCGGCGCCGGCCATTCTGTATGCCGCGTTCTACGTCGGCTACAGCATCTGGATGGACAAGAAGGGGGGCGACAACGTCAATCACAGCGCACACCTGGCCGGTGCCGCGTTCGGTGTGATGTTCATGCTGATCATGGAGCCGGAGCTGCTGCAGCACTTCCTGCAGAACCTGATGAATCCTACTTTCCGCTTCTGATCGGCGGAGAGGGCGCTGGGGGCTGTCTCGCCCCTCATGCCAGGGGCCGCGCGCATCGTGTCGTCGCGGCCCCGCTTCGTTGCGGCAGCTGCGCCTTGGGCGCGCCGCGCGCGAACGCTTGGAGCTGGCTCAGGCAGCGTAGCTGTCGAGCAGGCGCGAATAGACTTCGCTGTCGATCTTCTTGAATTCCCAGCCGTTGGTGTCGCCGGCGACGGCCAGCTGGAACAGGCCCTCCAGCAGGGTGGAATCATGGTCGTTGGACGGGATCTGCATCGTGCGGTCGTTGTCGAGCATGGGACACCTCGGCTGCTGTCGGTTCACTACAGGTGTACACAGCAAATCCCGTGCCAGCTTTTGAGGGGCAGCCCGTGCGTTGATTGCGGTGGCGCTGATGGCGCCGATGTCGGAAAGTGACGTAAAGCGGCGCTTCTGTCTGATCGGCTGCGTCATCACACCGCTTTCATCGAATCCATCGCGTTCCGCAGGAGTACTCATGAGCTTGAACAAATCGCCAGTGCCAGAGATCGAACATGATGCAGCTGCAAGCCGGTTCCGGACCCTGGTCGATGGCCAGCGTGCCGTACTGGATTACGAACTGGATGATGGCGTCATGGTCATCACCCATACCGGGGTACCCGAGGCCATCGGAGGCCGCGGCATTGCCGCAGCATTGACCCGCTTCGCGCTGGAGCACGCCCGTGCTGCTGGCTGGAAGGTGATACCGGCCTGCGCCTATGCCGCGGCTTTCATGCAACGTCATGGCGAATATGCGGACCTGCTGGGATAATTCCACTGGCATGGCCAAGCCCGACCGGGCGGCCGCACAAAATCCAAGGGATGAAAGGGCATGAACAGGTTGGTACGGGGATCGTCTGCTGCAGCGGTATTGCTGTTGGCATTGGCTGGTTGCAAGCAGGATGAGCAAGGTGCGCCTG
The DNA here is from genome assembly GCF_056760175.1 of Stenotrophomonas sp. STEN021. Taxonomy (NCBI): domain Bacteria; kingdom Pseudomonadati; phylum Pseudomonadota; class Gammaproteobacteria; order Lysobacterales; family Lysobacteraceae; genus Stenotrophomonas; species Stenotrophomonas sp. STEN021. The sequence continues at coordinate 4,239 of NZ_JBRREH010000101.1, forward strand.
GCGCACCGGCCGCGGAACCGGTGCAGGCACCGGTTGCGGTCGCGCCTGCGGCAGCCGATCTGCGCGATGTGATTGAAAACACCCCCAGCTATGTCATCGGCATAAGTTTCCCGCCGGCAGCAGCCAAGTACCCGGGCCTGGCCAATGCGCTGAGTGACTATGCCGGCCACGCCAAGGCCGACCTGTTGAAGTCGGTCGCCGAGCTCGGCAACGACAAGCCGACCGCGCCGTATGAACTGTCACTGGCCTTCGACATGCTGGTGGAATCGCCCGCAGTGGTCGCCGTTTCCGCCGATGGCAGCAGCTATACCGGTGGTGCCCACGGCCAGCCGCTGGTAGCCCGTTTTGTATGGCTGCCCGAGCAGCAGCAGCTGCTCAAGGCAGAAGACCTCATTACCTCGGCCAAGGGCTGGCAGGCGATCAGTGATTTCACCGAGGACAAGCTGCTGGAGCAGGCTACGGTGCGTGCACAGGGCGAGGACATGTCGCCGGAGGAGCAGCAGGCCCAGGTCCGCAACCTGTCCAAGATGATTGACGAAGGCACCACCGCCGACGCCACCAACTTCGGTCAGTTCCAACCGGTGCTTGATGCCGCGGGCAAGATTTCGGCGCTGCGTTTCGTGTTCCCGCCCTACCAGGTGGGGCCGTATTCGGATGGCACGCAGACGGTGGATGTGCCGGCTGCGGTGTTGTTGCCGCATGTGGCGGCGGCTTACCAGGGGCTGTTCGCGCACCCCTGATACACAGGAGGTCAGTGATGGATGCAGGGCTGCAACGACGTGTGGAAGCACTGCTGCAGGAGGCCGATATCACCCCTGGCGGTGATAGGCCACAGGACCTGGACATCCTCGACCCGCGCTTCTATGCGCGGGTGCTGGCCGACGGCTCGCTCGGGCTGGGCGAAAGCTATATGGAAGGCTGGTGGCAGGCGCATTCGCTGGATGGCCTGCTCACCCATCTGCTGGATGCGCGGCTGGACGAACGTGTGCATGGCGGTGGTGAGGTCTGGGATGCGCTCAAGGCCAAGCTGTTCAACCTGCAGAGCGGGCAGGGCAGCTACGAGGTCGGCAAGCGTCACTACGACCTCGGCAACGATCTGTACCGGGCCATGCTCGGCAAGCGGCTGGTGTATAGCTGCGGTTACTGGCGCAATGCCAGCACTCTGGATGACGCGCAGGAAGCCAAGCTCGAACTGATCTGCCGCAAGCTTGGCCTGCAGCCAGGCATGCGCGTGCTGGATATAGGTTGTGGCTGGGGTGAGGCTCTGAAGTACGCGGCCGAGCGCTATGGCGTACAGGGGGTGGGCGTGACCATCTCGCAGGAGCAGGCCGAATTTGCCCGCGAATTGTGTGCCGGGTTGCCGGTAGAGATACGCCTGCAGGATTACCGCGAGCTGGACGAGCACTTCGACGCCATCTTCTCGATAGGCATGTTCGAGCATGTCGGGGTCAAGAATTACCGCAGTTATTTCGAGGTTGCCCGGCGCTGCCTGGGCGAGCAGGGCCAGTTCCTGCTACACAGCATTGGCACCAACGTCAGCCGCGATCGCACCGATCGGTGGATCGCCAAGTACATCTTCCCCAACTCCATGCTGCCCTCGGCAGCGCAGATCACCCACGCGATGGAGGGACTGTTCGTGTTGGAGGACTGGCACAACTTCGGCACCGACTACGACCGTACCCTGCAGGCCTGGCGCGACAACGTCGAGGCGGCGTGGGAGCAGCTGGACGCACGTTACGACGAGCGTTTTCGGCGCATGTGGCGTTTCTACCTGGCCGCCTCGATGGCGACCTTCCGCACCCGCCACTCGCAGTTGTGGCAATTGGTGTTGTCGCCGCGCGGGGTTCGGGAGGGATATGTGGCACCACGCTGAACATGGAACGCTGTAACCGCAAAACTGTTTTAGAAGTTTATATTACAGTTGTGTATTATCCATCTCCTCCCAGGATGAGCTGGATAGCCCATGAGCAGCTTCGACGCGACCGAAACCCGGATTGATGCCACCTGTGCGCGCTGGCCCGGGTTTCCGCGTGAACCGGCGGTACTGGTGCGCCTGGTCAAGGGCATCTACAAAACGGTCCATGACCGCGCCAATGCCGTGCTGCGTGATTTCGACCTCAGCCACGCCGAATACAACATCCTGATGATGTTGTACGGAACGCCGGGGCATCCGCTGACGCCATCGGAACTGGCCGAAGCCGCCACAGAGAAATCGGCCAATATCACCCGGCTCACCGACCAGCTGTGCAACAAGGGCCTGCTGGAGCGGATTCCGGATACCAATGACCGGCGCAAGCTGGGCCTGCATCTCACCGCTGCCGGCCTTGCCTGCATACAGAGGCTGTTGCCGAAGATGGCGGAGTTGCTGGTCATGCAGGTGCAGGGCCTTGAGGAGGAGGAACAGCACCAGCTCGAGCGACTGCTGAAAAAGATGCTGGACGGCATCGAGGCGAACTGAGTACCTCATGTCCGTAACCCCATCATCGGCAAACGCGCCCGCGGCATTGCCCTGGCACGCCGGCATGCGCGGCTTTCTCAAGGGCGAGGCCGACACCTGGCTGTTCGTGCTGCGTACCACCGTGGCCTTCTTCCTGACCGGTTGGCTGGCGATGCGCCTGCAACTGCCGCAACCTGGCACGGCCATGATGACCACGGTCATCGTCATGCATCGGCAAAGCGGCATGGTGCTGGCAAAAGCGTTCTACCGGGTACTTGGCACCTTTGTTGGCGCGGCCGGTGCATTGTTGATCGTTGCCTTGTTCCCGCAGCAGCGCGAGCCGTTCCTGCTGCTGATGGCATTGTGGATCGCTGGCTGTACTGCTGGCGCCACCTTGCATCGCAACTTCAAATCCTATGCCTTCGTGCTGGCCGGCTACACCGCGGCCATCATTGCCTTGCCAGTAATCTCCACGCATCCAGGGCAGGTCTTCGATTCAGCGGTGGCGCGCATCAGTGAGGTGCTGCTGGGGCTGCTGGTCACCGCGGTCATCAGCGACACGATCTTCCCGGTACGGCTGCGCGATACCCTGCGCACCGCGGTCACCAATCAGTACGAGAACTTCCTCACCTTCATGCGCGGAGCGCTGCTGGGCGAGATGCCGCGTGAGCAGATGGAACAGGCCCATCTGCGAGTGGTGCGCGATGCGGTGACATTGGAAGACCTGCGCAGCTCGGTGATCTTCGAGGATGGCGAAGCGCGCGCTCGGAGCGCGCACCTGCAGCGCTTCAACCAACGTTTCATGGCGGCATCAACCAGCTTCCAGTCCCTGCATCATCTGATCAATCGTCTGTTGCGGCAGCCAGATCCAGCTGCCGGCCAGGCCTTGCAGGCACTGTACCGGCCGCTGGGGGCGGCCCTGCAGTCAAGCGAGCAGTCGCCCGCGCAGCTGGCCGAGCAGATCCACGAGGTGCGCAGAAGCCTGGCGACGCGTGCTGACCAACTGCGCAGAGAGCTGAGCGGTGCCGCGCAGGTAGAGGATTTCGATGTTGGTGCACAGTTGTTGCGGCGCTTCGTCAAGGAGCTTGAGCAGTATGTGCATGCACGTCGGCAACTGACCTTGCAGGTGGCGCCGACCGAGGACGACGCGCGGGCCCGGTTCGTCCGTGGCAATGATTACCTGGGGGCCGCAGTGGCGTTCGCCCGCACTGCCATCACCATGTTGTTGCTGGGTGCATTGTGGGCCGCCAGTGGCTGGGCGATGGCTGTCAATGTGATGCTGTTGGCGACGATTTTTTCGGGCCTGTTTGCCACCATGCCCAATGCCGCGCGGATGACCGGCAAGGTTGCCTGGGGATATCTGATTGGCGTGCTGGCCGCTTATGTCTGCGACTACATGGTGCTGACGCGGATGGAGGGCTTCACCTTGTTGGTTGCCGGGTTGCTGCCGTTCTTCATGGTTGGCCCTTATCTGGTCAGCCGGCCCAAGCTGGCGGTGTTCGGCCTGGGTTACACGATGGGGTTGGTCAACATCCTGGCCATTACCGGTGTGCACGCCTTCGATCCGGTGCGTTTTTTCAACGAAGGCACCTCGCAGATGATGGCGATGGGTGCGGCGGTGTTGAGTTTCGCGCTGATGCCGCCACTGGTGGGTACGGCGTGGCTGCGCAGACGGCAGATGGCCGGCCTGCGCGCGCAGGTTGGCCTGGCAGCGCAGGCACCGTTGCGTGGCCTGCAGCATCGTTTTGAGAGCACCAACAGCGACCTGCTGCATCAGATCGTCGCTCACACCGTAGCTGGCAGCGAGGAATCACGTGTGCAGCTGGCATGGGCCTTGGCAGTAAACGAAACCGGCCGTGCGCTGATCCACCTGCGGCAGGACGTCACCCATGAGCCTGCATCGACGCAGCTGCACCAACGTGTGGACGATGTGGTGTTGGCGCTGGCCGACTTCTTCGCAATACCCGGCACAACGGCTTGGCAACACGTCGACAGTGTACTGACTGCCGCCATCGAGCTTGCCCGCAGTCAGGCCAAGGACGGGGGCGTTGCGGCACGCGTGCTGCTGCATCTGCGCTTGGTGCGACTGGCCATGGTGGATGACAGCTCGGTGATGGCGGCGTACATCGCGCCACTTGACTCAAGCCAGGAGAGTCTAGGCCATGCCTATTGAAATCGCATTCGCGGGAACCCTGTTTCCTGGCTTGCTGTTGTTGTTCGTCGTTGTCTGCATCGTGCTGTGGGCGCTGGACTCCTTGGCCGGCCGCCGCGGTTGGTATCGCAATGTCTGGCACCCGGCCCTGTTCCGTACCGCGATCTTCATCTGTCTGTTTGGTGGCTTCGGCCTGCTGCTGTTCTGAGAACTTCCATGACTCCCAAAGTCCAATCCATGCTTCGTTTCTCCATCACTGCAGTGGCAGTGGTGATTGCCGCCCTGATCGCGATGGCGATGTGGCGTCATTACATGTATTCGCCATGGACCCGCGAAGGTCGCCTGCGTGCCGAGGTGGTACGGGTGGCGCCGGATGTGTCAGGTCCGGTCAGCGCGGTGGCGGTACGCGACAATCAGCTGGTGAAACGCGGCGAGGTGCTCTACCAGATCGACCCGGCGCGCTACCAGAACGCCTTGAACCAGGCGCGCGGCAACCTGGCTGCCGCGCAGGCATCGGCGCGTGCGGCCGGTGCCAGCATCCAGGTCGCAGCAGCCGGCGCGGCGCAGCAGAGTGCCAATGCCAGCCGCTACGAGTTGCAGTACGAGCGTCGCCAACGCATCACTGGCAGTTTGATCTCCGAAGAGGCGCGTTCCGATGCGCTCAGTGCGGCGCAGGCCGCACGCGCCGGGGTTGCGCAGGCGCAGGCCAGCAGGCAACAAGCCAGTGCCTCGCAGCAGCAGGCACTGGCTGCGGTGGAGCAGGCGCAGGCGGCCTTGGATACTGCAGAGTTGAATCTGGAGCGTACGCAGGTGCGCGCGCCGGTGGATGGCTATGTCACCAATCTGGAAGTGCGGCAGGGCGACTACGCCACGGCGGGGGCCGCCAAGTTGGCGGTGATCGATACCAACTCGTTCTGGGTCTACGGCTATTTCGAGGAAACCAAGCTGGCGCAGCTGCATGTGGGCGATAGCACGCGCGTGCAGTTGATGAGCGGGCAGGAGCTGCATGGGCACATCGAGAGCATTTCGCATGGCATCACCGATGCGGATAGTCCCACTGGCAGTGATCTGCTGGCCAATGTGAATCCGACCTACAACTGGGTGCGCTTGGCGCAGCGGATTCCGGTGCGGATCAAGCTGGATGCAGGTTCGCTTGCGAAGGGCGTCGTGTTGGCCAACGGCATGACCGCTACCGTTGTTGTGGAGGGTGGGCGGTAGGGGTTCGGCAGAGCGGCTTCAGGCTGCCCGGAGGGCGGATGAGGGGAGCTTTTGGTCTGGCTGCACCACGCAAAAGAAAACGCCCGGCAAAGCCGGGCGTTTTCATTCCATCAAAACCAGCAACTGCTTACTTGGCAGCAGCACCGGTGGTCAGGCCACGCTTCTCCAGCAGCGGCTCGATCTGCGGCTCGTGGCCGGCGAAGTTGCGGAACAGCTCCATCGCATCGACGCTGCCGCCCTTGGACAGCAGGGTCTTGCGGAAATGATCACCGTTGGCGCGCGACAGGCCGCCATTTTCGCGGAACCACTTCTGGGTGTTGGCGTCCAGCACTTCCGACCAGATGTAGGCGTAGTAGCCGGCCGAGTAGCCGCCCATGATGTGGCTGAAGTACGGGGTCTTGTAACGCGGCGGGACCGGCGCGTAGTAGATGCCGTCCTTGACCAGCGCTTCATGCTCGAACTTCATCACGTCCTTCGGTGCCGGGATCTGGCCAACGCCGATCTGGTGCCAGTTCTGGTCCAGCATCGCCGCGCCCAGGTATTCGGTGGTGGCAAAGCCCTGGTTGAACTTGGACGCAGCAATCACCTTGTCCAGCAGCGCCTGCGGCATCGCCGAGCCGTTCTGGTAGTGCTTGGCGTAGTTGGCCAGGATGGTCGGCTCGTCGGACCACATCTCGTTCACCTGCGAGGGGAACTCGACGAAGTCGCGCGGCACTGCGGTGCCAGCGAAGTACGGGTACTTCACGTCCGAGAACATACCGTGCAGTGCATGGCCGAACTCGTGGAAGGTGGTGTTCACTTCGTCCCAGGTCAGCAGGGTCGGCTTGCCGGCCGGCGGCTTGGGGATGTTGAGGTGGTTGGCCACCACCGGCTTGTCACCGGTCAGGCCCGACTGTGACACGTAGGCATTCATCCACGCACCGCCACGCTTGGACTCGCGTGCATACGGGTCGAAGATGAAGATCGCCAGCTGGCTGCCATCGGCGTCGAACACGTCATAGACGGTGACGTCGTCGTGGTAGACCGGCAGGTCGGTGCGCTGCTTGAAGCTCAGGCCGAATTCCTTGCCGGCGGCGAAGAACACGCCGTTCTCCAGCACGTTCTTCAGTTCGAAGTAGGGCTTGAGCTGCGATTCGTCGAAGTTGTACTTGGCCTGGCGCACCTTCTCGCTGTAGAAGGCCCAATCCCACGGCTGCAGTTCGAACGTCGGCTTGCCGGCGGCCTTCTGCTCGCTGTCGATCATCGCCTGCAGGTCGGCGGCTTCGCGCTTGGCGTTGGTGACGGCGGCCGGGGCCAGCTGGCCGAGCATCGCGTTGACGGCTTCCGGGGTCTTGGCGGTCTGGTTGCCCAGCGAATAAGCAGCAAAGTTCGGGAAGCCCATCAGTGCTGCCTTCTCTGCACGCAGGGTCATGATGCGCGACACCAGCGCGGTGTTGTCGTACTCGCCACCCTTGCTGCCACGCGAGATCGAGGCTTCGTAGATCTTCTGGCGCAGTTCGCGGTTGGCCAGGTTGGTCAGCGGCGGCTGGCCGGTGGTGTTGAGCAGGGCGATGACGTACTTGCCATCCAGCTTGCGGGCCTTGGCAGCTTCGGCGGCAGCAGCGATCTGCTCGGCCGACAGGCCGTCCAGCTGCTTGACGTCGTCAACCACGATGAAGGAGGCGTTGACCTCGGCCAGCACGTTCTGGCTGAACTTGGTGCCCAGGTTGGCCAGCTCTGCGTTCATCGCCTTGAGCTTGGCTTTGTCGGCGTCGCCCAGCTTGGCGCCGGCGCGGACGAAGTTGTCGCGGTACTTCTCGACCAGACGCAGGCTTTCAGCGTCCAGGCCCAGGTTTGCGCGGTTGTTGTACAGGGTCTCGATGCGAGCGAACAGCCTGCCGTTGAGGTTGATGGCGTCGCTGTGCGCGGCGAACTTTGCCGAATAATCGCCCTGCAGCTTCTTGCGTGCGTCATTGGTGTCGGCGCCGATCAGCGAGAAGAACACGGTGGTGGCACGGTCCAGCACGGCGCCGCTGTTTTCCAGTGCGATCAGGGTGTTTTCAAAGGTGGGCGCGGCCGGGTTGTTGGCGATCGCTTCCACTTCCTGCAACTGCTGCGCCATGCCGGCGTCGAAGGCCGGCGCGAAGTCGGCGTCCTTGATCTTGTCGAACTGCGGATAGTGCAGCGGCAGCGGGCTTTCAGCGAAGAACGGATTGGCCTGCTGGGCCGACTGGGTGGTCGCAGCGGTTGCAGCGTGGCTGTAGGCCGGCAGGGCAAGACCCAGGGTCGCGGCAAGGGCGAGGGCGAGACGGGTGTTCAAGGCGGAAACTCCGGTAAAAAGACTGATCTTTCAGGGTACCTGCAGGCGCGCCTGCATGGGTGTGTCGAATGGCATGGTTGCGCTGAAAGGCCACATTTTGCATGCCGTTCGTGCCGTGATGGCGTAGGCTGACGATCCTGTCAGGAGCCGCGCCATGCCCAATGCCTTCGATTTCGAACTGACCGCGCTGGATGGCCGCCCGTTGCCGTTGGCTGCGTTTGACGGAAAGGTGCTGCTCATCGTCAATACCGCGTCCAAATGTGGCTTCACGCCACAATACGAAGGGCTTGAGCAGCTTTGGCAGACGCTGGGCCCGCAAGGGCTGCTGGTGTTGGGCTGTCCCTGCGACCAGTTCGGCCATCAGGAGCCGGGCGACTCCGTCGCCATCCAGGATTTCTGCAGCATCAACTACGGCGTCAGCTTCCCGCTGTCGGCCAAGCTCAAGGTCAACGGTACCGATGCTGATCCGCTATGGCAGTGGCTGCAGCGGCAGAAGCGCGGCGCGCTTGGCATCGCCGCGATCAAATGGAACTTCAGCAAGTTCCTGATTGGCCGCAACGGCCAGGTCATTGCCCGCTACGCGCCGACCGCGCGCCCGGAGGCGCTGGAGGCGGATATCCGGGCGGCGCTGGGCTAACCCGGAGTTCCTGGTCAGCGGCTAGACCGGATCGGTCGCCGCTTCGTCCAGCAGGTCTTTCTGTTGCAGCTGCACCTTGGTCGGGTCGCCATGTTCGGCCATGGCGCGTTGCAGGGCGCGGCGGGTGGCAGCGGTGACCAGTGACTGCAGGTCGCGGCCGGAGCTGCCTTCGGTGGCGGCTGCCAGGGTGCCAAGCACCTCGTCCACGGCAAAATCCAGCGGCTTGCCGGCCAGCTGCAGGCGCAGGATGGCGGCGCGTGCGTCCACATCCGGCAGACCGATCTGGATCTTGCGCTCCAGTCGCGACAGCAGGGCGCTGTCGATGGCTTCGAGGTGGTTGCTGGCGGCAAGCAGGAACACCTGGCCTTGTTTGGTGCTGATGCCGTCCAGTTCCTGCAGTAGCTGGGCGACGATTTCGGCGTTCAACTTGTCGGAATTGCCACTGCCTCGCGGTGGGGCAATGGTGTCGATCTCATCAAGGAACAGGATGCACGGTGCCTGCGCCCGGGCTTTCTCGAACAGCTGCTTGACCCGTGCTGCGCCGTCGCCGAGGAACTGGCCCTTGACCTCCGCCGAGGAGGCGGCGATGAAGGACAGCCCGGACTGGCTGGCCAGTACGCGCGCGATCTGGGTCTTGCCGGTACCAGGCGGGCCATACAGCAGGATGCCGCGTGGCACCGGAATGTTCATCCGCGCCAGTTCTTCGGCATGCAGCAGTTCCTTGCCGAGACTTTCGAATTCGGCGCGGGTGCTGGCCGGCACGATCACGTCATCCCAGCCCAGGGTCTGCACCGAGGTGGAGCTCTTGCCGCGCAGGCGTGCGATGGCTGCGCTGAAGTCGCTTTGCGCAGGGCGCCCGGCCGGATGGGTGGAGACCACGCTGGTGATCAGGGTGGACAGATCGCGGCCGGACATGCCGGCGGTCTCGCGCACCAGTGCCTCGGTTACCGGCAATGCCAGCTGCGCCTTGCCGAACTCGGCCAGCAGGATGCGCTCGCGCGCTTCGGCATTGGGTGCGGCAAGTTCGATGGAGACGGTGAAGCGGGACAGCACCGCATCATCGATCAGCTCCTGGCGGTTGGTGGCACCAATCACCAGCACATTGCCGCTGCCCTGGTTGAAGCCGTCCCATTCGGCAATGAAGGTCTGCACCAGCTCGTTGCCGAAATTATCGGTGTCGCGGCTGCCACGGCGCGCGAACGCGCTTTCGCATTCGTCCACGAACAGAATGGTCGGGCCTTTGCTGCGCGCGTCTTCCCAGATTTTCTTGACCTTGGGGCCGGTGTGGCCGATGTGCTGGCCTTTGAGATCGGCGATGGTGACTGCGACGAAGTTGCAGTCCACGTGCTCGGCCAGTTTGCGCGCGATCAGGGTCTTGCCGGTGCCAGGTGGGCCCCACAGCAACATGCCCTTGGGCAGTGGCGGGGTGCCGGCGGCAAAACGGTCCACCAGCTTGATCACCTGTTCCAGGGTCTGCTCCGGGATGGCGACGTCCTTCCAGTTGGCTTCCAGCTTGTCCAGCGAGGCCAGCCGGGTCAGCAGCGATTGCTGAAGCTGCAGCTCCCGCTCGTGCGGTGCGCTCAATGCCTGCAGGTCGAGGATGGGCTGGGCCATCGGTGCCAGCAGGGGGGCCAGGTTGGCGGCCACCGGAGTCCACGTCGCGGCGTGCGCGTCCGCTTCGGCGCGAACGCGCACAAGACCGCCGGGGTGGCCGTTGAGCGGCAGGCGGATGAAGATGTCGGGGTCCTTGTCGGTGGCGACATCGGAGCTCACGCCGACCATCACCGCGTTGGAGTTGTCATGCTTGTCACCGAGCTGCCAACTGTTGCCCATCTTTTCCACCGAGGGTGCGGGCGCGCGGATGACGGGGTAGGGGTGGCTGCGGCCATCGTCGTGCTTCTTGCCGAAGGCGTGCAGCTGCAGCTGGCGCTTGCCCAGCGCATCGATCGATGCCAGCCCTGCGGCGGCATTGCGCTTTGACATGCGGTAGCGGCCAAGCCAAACCAGCAGTGCATACAGCACCAGGCCCGGCGGAATGTAGACGAACAGCAGGAACAGCATGCTGGTCGGGAAGGGTAGCGTGTACGCCAGCTGCCCGCAGAAGTTCCGAACCGGCCCATACAACGCCAGGCTGCCGAGCAGCAGCAACCAGGCCACGGTGCGAACGCCGCCGCTGCCCAAGCTGGCGCGCAAACTCAGCGCTGGCCCCAAGGTGCCTTTGCGGCCGTGTTGCAACGTATTGCGGCGTGCCTGCGCCAGACCTTCTTCGAACGCCGGGCGCATTGCCTGGGCGGCCTGGCATGCGGCGGGGTAGGCAGCGCCCATCGCCTGTTTTGCGGTATGCGCACGTTGCTGGCATTGCGCCAGTTCGTCGAGCAACACACTGCGCTGGTTGTCGATGAAACTGCTGCGGGAACTGCTTGGAACCATGAATCCTTTCCCCTGAACTGAAAACGGCCGGATCAGTGCGATCCGGCCGTTACGCTACGCCATCATTGTCTGCGTTCATAGCAGCCAATCGTCGGTGAAAACCCTACAGGCTCACTTCTCGACGAAGGCACGCTCGAACACATAGTGGCCCGCGGTGCCGATGCGCGTGGAGACCTCGAAGCCGCGTGCGTCCAGCACGCTGCGCAGGTCGGCCAGCATCTGCGGGCTGCCGCAGATCATGAAGCGGTCATTGGCCGGGTCCAGCTGCGGCAGGCCAAGCGCTTCCTGCATCTGTCCGCTTTCCATCAGCGAGGTCAGGCGGCCCTGGTTGGGGAAGGGCTCGCGGGTGACCGCCGGGTAATACAGCAGCTTGTCGCGGACGATATCGCCGAGGATCTCGTCGTTGGGCAGTTCCTGCTCGAAGTACTCGCGGTAGGCGAGGTCTTTCTCGTAACGCACGCCGTGGCAGACGATCACCTTCTCGAAGCGTTCGTAGGTTTCCGGGTCCTTGACCACGCTCAACCACGGTGCCAGGCCGGTGCCGGTACCCAGCAGGTAGAGGTGCTTGCCGGGATGCAGATCGCTGATCAGCAGGGTGCCGGTGGGCTTCTTGCCGACCAGCACCTTGTCGCCGGGCTTGAGATGCTGCAGGCGCGAGGTCAGCGCACCTTCCTGCACCTTGATGCTGAAGAAGTGCAGTTGCTCTTCCCAGTTGGCGCTGGCGATGGAATAGGCGCGCATCACCGGACGCGCGCCTTCGTTTTCGTTTTCCAGCCCGATCATCACGAACTGGCCATTCTCGAAGCGGAAGCCGCTGTCACGGGTAGTGGAGAAACTGAAGTAGGCGTCCGTCCAATGACGGACTTCAAGCACCGTTTCGGCGCCAAAAGCGGAAGACATGCCGTGATTCGTAGATTGGAGACCGGCCTATTCTAGCCGATTTCCATTAGATGGGAATGAATCTCATTTGACCGGGGTATGGGTAGTGGGGGGGGGGGGGGGGGGGGGGGGGGGGGGGGGGGGGGGGGGGGGGGGGGGAGGCGGGGGCGGGGGGGCCCGACCCGGGGCGACACAGGCGCGGCGGGGGGGGGGGGGGGGGGGGGGGGGGG
>NZ_JBRREH010000102.1:0-15852 GCF_056760175.1 Stenotrophomonas sp. STEN021
AACCCCCCCCCCCCCCCCCCCCCGCCGCGGGGGGGGCGGGGGTGGGGGCCGCTTGTCTCCCTCCCTTTGCCGCAGGCAAGGGGAGGGCAGGGGAGGGGTGCTTTGGCTTTGGCTTTGGCTTTCGCGGTTGCCTCACCCCAAACCACCCCAAGGCGCGACAATAGCGCCATGCAAACGAACCAGAACCCAGCAGCCAGAACCCCGCTGCTACTACTGCCCGGCCTGCTCAACGACGCCACGCTCTGGCAAGCCCAGCTCGACGCACTCGCCGACATCGCCGATTGCCAGGTCGGCGACCTCACCCAGCAAACCACGATGCGCGCAGTCGCCGAAGACGTGCTGGCCAAGGCCCCCGCACAGTTCGCCCTGGCCGGCTTCTCACTCGGCGGCTACGTCGCCCAGGAAATCCTGCGCATCGCACCGCAACGGGTCCTGAAGCTGGCACTGCTGGACACCTCGTTCAAACCCGACTCGCCCGAACGTGCCGCACAACGCCTGGCACAGCAGAACAGCGTGCGCCTGCCCGGCACCTTCCATGGTTTCGGCGACAAGCTGATGCGCAGCTACATCGATGCTTCGCGGCTCGAAGACCATGCATTGGTGGATACCGTGCGCAGCATGACCGCACGCCTCGGCGCGGAAGTCTTCCTGCGCCAAAGCCAACTGCAACGTAGCGACGGCAGCGAGGTCCTGCGCGGCTGGCAGGGCCCGGCCTTGATCGTCTGCGGGCGCAACGATGCGATCACGCCGCTGTCTGTAAGCGAGCAGATGGCCGCGCTGATGCCGCAATCAACGCTGGTGGTGATCGAGGACTGCGGTCATCTGGCGCCATTGGAGAAGCCTGCGGAAGTAAACGCAGCGATGCGTGCGTGGTTGCTGCAGGGTATCGGCGACTGATTCCGACGAACACCTGAATTCAGCAGCTCAGTAAGCAAACGCATCACGGTGCTTGCGAATGAACTCCGCCCAGCGCACCGGCTCGCGGCCGGTGATGGCGGGGAAATTGTCGAAGGTGGCTTCAATGCCCGGCACGCGTCGCTCGGCGACACGCTGGAAGTTGTCGCGCACGCAGTTCATGTAGGCCATCTCGGCGCCGGCCGCGCGCATGTCTTCCAGGAACACATCCGGGCTCAGCGCCTCGTAGCGGAATGGCTGGCCAAGCAGCTCCGTCATCAGCGCGGCAACCTCGCCGTAGGACTTGGCGTCGTAGCCCAGCCGATAGGTCTGCCCGGCATGCCGCTGCGGCCATGCCAGCGCCTGTGCGGCTACCGCGGCGACGTCATCGCCATCGACCCAGCTGAAGCGCGCATCGCCGGTGTATTGGCGGATGACGCCGTCGACCACTGCGCGGGTGCCGTCGTAGCTGAGCAGGTTCTGCATGAAGGCTTCCGGCCTGAGATGGGTGAAGGAGAAGCCATGCCACTCGATATAGCGTTCCACCAGCTGATGCCAGGCCCAATGCCCGATGCTGGCGTCATCACCGCCGCAGGCGCCCAGATGCACCACGTGCCGCACGCCGGCCTGCTTGGCCGCATCGAGGAATACCTTGCTCTGGCGCAGCATGTCCACGGTGTAGCCGGTCACCAGGAATACGCGATCAATGCCCTGCAGTGCAGGCAGAAGTGTGTCTTCGCGATCGAAGTCGAGCAGCACCGTGCGGATTCCCTGCGCCTGCAGCGCCGTGGCCTTCGCTGGCGAACGCACTGCCGCCACTGGTGTGACCGCATCTTCCAGCAACAGGTTTCTCAAGGTTTCGGCGCCGATCTGGCCGGTGGCGCCGGTGACTAGGACGGTGGGGCGTTGCTGGCTCATTGCTGCCTTGGATGCTTGATCGAAGAGGACACCCAGCCTATCGTGGAGCTACGTTCCGTTCCGCGATGCTTTTTACCGGAATTACGGAATCTGATTCTTCAATAGTGAAACCTGCCGCATGCACCCCTCCGAACGCCTGAAAGGCCTCGACGTCTTCGTCTGTGTTGCCGACGCAGGCAGCTTCACCGCGGCCGCAGAACGGCTGCACCTCACGGCCTCGGCGGTCGGCAAGTCCATCGCGCGTCTGGAGGATCGGCTCGGGCGCACGCTGTTCCATCGCACCACGCGGCGCATGTCACTCACCGAGGCCGGTATCGCCTTCCACCGGACCTGCACCGAGGTGTTGGCGAACCTTGAGGAAGCCGAGGTGGCACTGCTGGCTGAGGATGACGAGCCAAGTGGACGCGTGCGCATCGATCTACCGGCAGCGTTCGGGCGCCTGCAGGCGCTGCCGATAATTCTTGGCTTCGCCCAGGCCTATCCGCTGACGCGGCCGCAGGTGTCGTTCTCGGACCGCTTCATCGATCCGGTCGAGGACGGCGTCGACATCATCGTGCGCATCGGCGGGCCCGATGCATGGTCATCGTTGGTCGAACATCGATTGCTGGGCCATGAGTAGCACGTGTTCTGTGCGTCTCCTGCCTATCTGGCGGCGCATGGCGTGCCGACAACGCGCGAGGATCTGCTGACGCATCGCTGTATTGCCTATGGACGCGCCGATGGCTCGGTCAGTCCGTGGCGCTTCGCAGCTGCACTACCAGGTGAAGTAGAACTGCAGATGATGCCGTCACCGCTGGTGGTGGGTGATGGCGAGGGTCAGGTCACCGCTGCGCTGGTCGGCAGTGGCATCGTGCAACTGCCGACCTGGCTGGTACGCAGCCATCTTGAGGATGGCGCGCTGGTGGAAGTGCTGCCGCATCTTGCCAGCCAGGGCCTGCCACTCAGCTTGGCGTGGATGAAAAGCCGGCGCGAGCTGCCAACGGTCAGCTTGTTGCTTGAAACGCTTGCGCAGGAGTTGGCGCCGCGCATCCGCTAGCAGCGTTGCCAGCATGGCGGGCAGGAATCACCAGCCCGCCAAGGCATTGCTCCAGTGCGGAGTTTCAATCCCAAGCCGGTGCGATCCCTGGATTGGCCACACGCTCGCCACGATCCAGCTCCGCAATACGTGCCATGTCGGCATCATCCAGACGCACCTGTGCCACGTGTAGGTTGCTGGCAAGGTTTTCGCGTTTGGTAGAGGACGGAATCACCGCATAGCCCTGCTGCAAGGCCCACGCCAGCGCGACCTGTGCAGTGGTGGCTTGGTGCTTGTCGGCAATGGCCTGGATCACCGGGTCCTTCAGCACCGCGCCATAGGCCAGGCTCATGAAGGCGGTGACATGGATGCCCTGCTCACGCAGGTAGGCGATCAAGGCGCGGTTCTGCAGGTAGGGATGCACTTCGATCTGGTTGGTGGCGATGGCGTCGGCACCGAGGATGTCGATAGCTTGGCGGACAAGCTCGATGGTGAAGTTGGAAACACCAATTGCCTTGGTCAAGCCCAGCGCCCTGGCCTCACGCAGCGCGCCGAGAAACTCGGCCATCGGTACCTCGTCCTTGGGCGAAGGCCAGTGAATCAGGGCCAGGTCGACGTGATCGGTGCGTAGCTTGCGCAGGCTCTCGCGCAGGCTGGCCAGCAGATCGTCGTGATGCAAGTTGCTGATCCAGATTTTGGTGGTCAGGAACAGCTCCTCGCGTGGCACGGCACCGCTGGCGATCGCCGCACCCAGATCGGCCTCGTTGTCGTAGATCTGTGCGGTGTCGAACGCGCGGTAGCCAAGGTCCAATGCGTTGTGCACGGAGTCGGTGAGTACCTGGTCCTTGAGGCGGTAGGTGCCAAGACCAATAGCGGGAATAGTCATTCAAATCTCCAGAAATCCGCACTAGCAGGGCTACGCCGTGCAGCGCGGACGAAAAGCCAAGGGGAAACAACAGCCGGTTCCGTCAGTGCGCGCTGACCGCAATGCCGTCGGCGCGCATATCCAATCCATCGCGGCGATCCAGCCGGCCGCTCAGTGCAGTGAGTGCCAGCGCACCCAGCACCACCACGGCGCCAATCCACGGCGTATGCATCAGGCCGATGTGATCGACCACCAGGCCGCCGAGCGAGGCACCCAGCGCAATGCCAATGTTGAAAGCGGCGATGTTCAGGCCGGATGCCACATCGGTTGCCTGCGGTACGAAGCGCTGTGCCTGCTTGACCACGTAGACCTGCAGGCCCGGCACATTGCCGAAGGCCACCGCACCCAGCGCCAATACTGTCAGCAACACCAACCAACGGTTGTATGCAGTGAAGGTGAGTACCAGCAGCACCAGCGCGAGCAGGCCGAAGATCAGCGTCAATGCGGGAATCGGACCGCGACGGTCGGCCAGGCGCCCGCCCCACAGATTGCCGATGGCCACTGATACGCCATACACCAGCAGTACCGCACTCACTGCATTGGCCGAGAAGCCGCTGACGTCCTGCAGGATCGAGGCGAGGAAGGTGAAGGACAGGAAGGTGCCGCCGTAACCCAGCGCAGTCATCGCATAGACCAGCAACAGGCGCGGCTGCGCCAGCACCGCGAATTGCTGGCCGAACGTTGCCGGCGCGCTGCGCGGCAGGTCGCGCGGCACGAACAGCAGGCTGCCGAGCAGGGCGACCACGCCCAACGCAGCAACTGCCAGGAAGGTCGCACGCCAGCCCAGGTGTTGGCCGATGAAGGTGCCCAGCGGCACGCCGGTGACAAGGGCCACGGTCAGCCCGGTGAACATGATCGCGATCGCGCTGGCGGCCTTGTCCTTGGGCACCACCGAGGTGGCGATGATCGAGCCGATCGAGAAGAACACGCCATGCGCCAGCCCGGTCAGTACCCGCGCCACGATCAACGAGCCATAGCCCGGTGCCATCCACGCAATCAGGTTGCCGAAGGTGAACAGCAGCATCAACGCCACCAGCAAGGTCTTGCGCGGCACCCTTCCGGTCAAGGCGGTGAGTACCGGCGCACCGACGGCAACGCCGAGCGCATACAGCGAAACCAGCAGGCCGGCCGAGGGCAGGCTGACGTGCAGGTCGGCGGCAATGGTCGGGATCAGCCCGACGATGACAAACTCGGTGGTGCCGATGGCGAACGCACCCAGCGTCAGCGCCAGCAAGGCAAGGGGAATACCGCGTGACATGGGCGAATCCTCGGAAAGGGCTGCGCAGTGTGACCGCGGAACTCTTGCCGAAAAATGCGGTTTCCTCCCAATTACTATTGATTTAAAGTCAACAATATTCCATTCCCGCCCGGCCGCCCCGATGAAAACCACCCTGGATGAGATGCAGGCCTTCATCGCGGTGATCGACACCGGTTCGATCACCGCCGCGGCCGAACAGCTGGGCCAGACCACTTCGGGCGTCAGCCGGGCGCTGGGGCGGCTGGAAGAAAAGCTCGGCACCACCTTGCTGACCCGCACCACCCGCCGCCTGCAACTCACCGATGAAGGCGAAACCTTTCTGGCGCAGGCGCGTGCCATCGTCGCCTCGGTGGATGCCGCCGAAGAGCAGATTGCCGCGCGCCGCGGCACGCCATCCGGGCGGTTGCGGGTGGATGCGGCGATGCCGTTCATGCTGCATGTGATCGCACCGCTGGTGGCGGGCTACCGCGCCCGCTACCCGCAGGTGGCGCTGGAGCTCAACAGCAGCGAGCGCTACATCGACCTGCTGGAGCGGCGCACCGATGTGGCGATCCGCATTGGCCCGCTGTCTGACTCCACCCTGCATGCACGGCCCTTGGGCCACAGCCGCCTGCGAGTGCTGGCCAGCCCGGCTTACCTGCAACAGCACGGCACACCGAAGAACGTGGCGCAGCTGCAGGCGCATACCTTGCTGGGCTTCAACGAGCCGGATTCGCTGAATCATTGGCCGCTTTTGGGCGAAGACGGCGAGCAGTTGCACGTGCGACCAGCACTGGCTGTGTCCAGTGGGGAAATCCTGCATCGCTTGGCATTGGAAGGCGTGGGCATCGTCTGCCTGTCCGACTTCCTGACCGAAACAGCGCGTACGCGCGGCGAACTGGTGCAGGTGCTGCCGAAACAGACCTTGGATGCACGCCAACCCATCCACGCCGTGTACTACCGCAACACGGCGGTATCAGCGCGCATCAGCTCCTTCCTCGACTACCTGGCCGAAGCGATGGCGCTACCGGTTGTGGGAGCGGCGTAAGCCGCGAAGCTGACATCTTCAGAACCACCGGCATGCGTGTGATCCGATGCATTTGGGGGTGGCGGGTCGCGGCGTGCTTTCGCTCCCTCCCTTTGGCGAAGCCAAGGGGAGGGTTGGGGAGGGGTAAGCGCTTCAGCTTCCGAGGTTGCAGCAGCTTCGCGGCTTACGCCGCTCCTACAAAAAAACTGCGAAGAACCCTTCAATGCTGCTGCGCATGATGCCAAGCGTGGCGCACCAACCAACGCGCCTCATCCCAGGAAACCGCCAACGCCGGGCTATGTCGGTGATAGCTGTCCTGCAGCACTTTGTAGAGCTGTTCTTCGTTGGCGCGTGGATAGGCCTGATAGACGTCGTAGCCCATTTCCAGCAGGCGCTGGTAATGGTCGAACTCGTGTTGGCCAAGGTGACCGATGGCATGCACGCCGCGCCAGTACGTCAGTTCGGCGTGGCGATCGATGCTGCGCTGGGCTGTGGGTGCGGTCTGCATGGATAGGGCTCCGTTCGCGGTCTACCCCCTGTCCGCCCGATCCTACGGCGCGAACAGGGGGCGCGCAACTCGCCCGATTCAGCTTTCCGCGCTGGCTGCATCCAACTGCGCGACCTGCGCTGGGCTCAAGCCAAGCTGTGCCGCAGCCAGCACTTCCTGCAGCTGCTGTACGCTGGTGGCACTGACGATGGGTGCGGTGATGCCCGGACGTGCGATCAGCCACGCCAAGGCCACCTGGGCTGGCGTCGCCTTGTGGCTGGCCGCCACGTCATCGAGCGCCTGCAGAATGCGCAGGCCACGCGGGTTGAGGTAGCGATCAGCCACTTTCGCACCGCGCGCGGCACTCTTGCCTACGTCATCGGCGCTGCGGTACTTGCCGCTGAGAAAACCACTGGCCAGCGAGTAATAACTGATCACGCCGATGCCCTGTTCGCGCGCCAGCGGTTCCAGCTCGGCCTCGTAGCCGTTGCGGTCGTAGAGGTTGTATTCCGGCTGCAGGGTTTCGTAGCGCGGCAGGTGATAGTCGGCGGACACCTTGAGTGCATCACGCAGGCGATCCGCGCTGTAGTTGGAGGCACCAATCGCGCGCACCTTGCCCGCCTCGATCAGCCGCGCGAACGCACCCAGGCTTTCTTCCAGCGGCACCGATTCATCGTCTTCGTGTGCCTGGTACAGATCGATCACCTCGGTCTGCAGACGACGCAGCGAATCCTCGACCGCTTCATTGATGTTGTCAGCTGACAGGCCCGGGTGCTCGGCCCATTTGGCAACCTTGGTGGCGATCACCACCTTGTCGCGCTTGCCGCCGCGCTGCAGCCAGCGGCCGATGATGGTTTCCGATTCGCCGCCGCGGTTGCCTGGCACCCACGCGGGATACACATCGGCGGTATCGATCAGGTTGAAGCC
This sequence comes from Stenotrophomonas sp. STEN021, assembly GCF_056760175.1. Classification (NCBI taxonomy): domain Bacteria; kingdom Pseudomonadati; phylum Pseudomonadota; class Gammaproteobacteria; order Lysobacterales; family Lysobacteraceae; genus Stenotrophomonas; species Stenotrophomonas sp. STEN021. The sequence goes on from NZ_JBRREH010000102.1 coordinate 7,431, forward strand.
GGCGTCGACGAAGGCATCGAGCAGACCAAAGGATGTTTTCTCATCGGCACTCCAGCCGAAAACGTTGCCACCAAAAGCGATGGGGCTGACATGGAGACCCGAGCGGCCAAGTTCGCGTGACTGGGGCATGCGTTGCTCCTTTGTTGTTCAGTTCAACAGCATAGACGGCATGCGTTCCAATTCCGTGGCAACGTCGTGAATACAGCGTTCCGTGTGCCGTTTCCACGCTAACGGGATATGAACATTTGCATGCTGCATTGCACTTGCAGCCGCGTGCTAGGCTCGCCGTTTCAATCGACGGAATTCCGCATGAAGAAGCCTGCCCCGCTGTTGTGTGCCTGTCTGCTGGCGCTTGCCAGCACCCTGTCTGCCGGCACTGCGCTGGCCCATGAAGCCGCTGCCAGCGCTGCTGATGTACAGGTATCGCCGCAGCTGCAGGCTGCCATTGCAGGCAGCTGGCGCATGCCGGCCAATGTGCTGCGCGACGAATACCGTCATCCGGCGCAGACCCTGACCTTCTTCGGCCTGCAACCGACGCAGACGGTCATCGAAATTACACCCGGCGGCGGCTGGTATTCTGAAATTCTTGCGCCCTACCTGCGCGATGGCGGCAAGTACGTTGCCGCCGTGGTTGACCCGGCCGCAATGCCGGCCGGTGGCGGCCGCGATTACCAGCAGCGCTCGCGCGATGGCCTGAGCAAGAAGTTCGCTGCATCCCCGGCCCAGTTCGACCGCGCCACCGAAGTGGCCTACGACCCGGCCGCACCGGTACTGGGCGCGCCGGGCTCGGCGGACGTGGTGCTGACTTTCCGCAATGTCCACAACTGGCGTTCTTCTGGTCAGGCCGAGGGCATGTTCAAGGCCTTCTTTGACGTACTCAAGCCCGGCGGCACCCTGGGCGTGGTTGAACACCGCGCCAAGGCTGACGTGCCTGCCGATGACGGCAGCGGCTATGTTGGCCAGGCGCAGGTGATTGCCATGGCCGAAGCCGCCGGCTTCAAGCTGGCTGGTAGCAGCGAGGTCAACGCCAACCCGCGCGATACCAAGGACTACCCCAAGGGCGTATGGACGCTGCCGCCGTCCAATAGCCACGATGCCGCAGATGCCGCCAAGTACAAGGCCATCGGTGAAAGTGACCGCATGACGCTGCGCTTCGTCAAGCAGTAAGCGCGCAGGGTGTAGGGCTTGGAGTGGGGAGGGTGAGACAATGTGCAGCCTTGCTGTTGGCTGCACAGCCCTCAAACTGGCGCGCGGCGGAAGATCGCCGCGCGCAGCCAGCAGCGCATTCCAGCCCCTGTCCGACACCTGCTGCACATGCTTATCGCCTTCAATAAACCGTTCAACGTGCTGTGTCAGTTCACTGATCGCAGCCAGCCGCCGCGCGCGACCCTGGCCGACTTTGGCCTGCCGCCAAACGTATACGCGGCCGGTCGTCTGGATTACGACAGCGAAGGCTTGCTGCTGCTCACCGATGACGGCAATCTCGCCCATCGTTTGACCGATCCACGGCACAAGCAGCCCAAGACTTATTGGGTGCAGGTGGAGGGCGTGCCAACCGAAGAGAAGTTGCAGGCGCTGCGTAATGGCGTGCAGCTCAATGACGGCCCAACCTTGCCTGCGCGTGTTGAACTGATGCAGGCGGCGCCAGCATTGTGGGAGCGCGATCCGCCCGTGCGGTTCCGCAAAACCGTGCCGGACAGCTGGCTGGCAATCACCTTGCGCGAGGGTCGTAACCGTCAGGTGCGGCGCATGACCGCTGCGGTCGGCTTGCCGACGCTGCGTTTGGTGCGGGCGGTGATGGGGCCGTATGCCCTGGATGAACTCCAGCCGGGGCAGTGGCGGCACGTGGGTTGAGCTGCAGCGACCAGCGTTGCCGCGTAGCAGCTCGTTGTACCTGGCCGATGATGGAGTCGCGATAGGCGACAGGACTCTGTTCGATTGCAGGTTGATCGGCATCGGGTGCGGAGCCACTCCAACGTCCTTGTCGAGAGTGGCTCCGCATATACAGCTGAAAGATATGCAGCCATCCCTGCAAGGGCACATCATCGACACTCGCGCGAGTTATCGCACCGCAGTGCTGATCGCTGCGCAGCTGCCTTGACGTTTGTGATCGTTGCCATGGCAGCGACGTGATGCGGCTACCAGATGTCGATCGTGGTCGCGAAGCCAGCAGGGTCATGCGCATGTATCGCGATCTCTGCAGGGATGAAGCTTCTGCCCCGGTAGATGGGCCTTGCCGCGTAGCGGCTCAGCTTGCCTGAACGTATCAGTGGCAGCACCGTGGTGCTATCGATTCTGCGCTTCTGTTCTGCAACCCATATGGGCACAAATACCATGTTGTCCGCATCACAATCACCGCCAAGCTCTTCCGGAATCAAGTGCAGGATAGCCAGTTCACGTCGTCGCACCGCTGCTTCGCATTTCTCTCTTGTATCGTAATGCCCGAAGTCAGTGGATCCGGCTTTGCGCGGGCGCCGCCCGTCGTGCATGACACTCTCCTGTAGCCTTTTCAACTGAAGCGGGTGCATTGATCAAGGCAACGCGGAAGAGCTGCAGCGATGAAGAGCGCTGTGCTCCGCCGCGATGAAATCCCGCAATCAATGACGCTGTCTTTGGAGTTGAGAGGATACGAGAGTTCTGTCATATCGCCTTGTTACCACTGGGCATGAGCTGGCGTAGACGCGGCATGTAAGCGTGCATTGATTGATGGCCGGCGCGACAAGGCGCGTCGCTTCAGTTGCCCATCTGGTTTGAACAGTGGAGCGGTGGGTCGTGTATCGCAACACGTTGGCCCCACGTGGGTGGAAATACTCGCTCGCACAAAAAGCCGGCAACTTTCGGGGCAACCGGCAAGCAGCGCGGAACAGATCCGGGCGTCAGCGAATCGTGATCGACATGTCAGCCGTGCGTGCAAGCAATCGACGATGTTGTTGCTCACTGCCCGGCAGGCGGTTCCCATAGTTCGACCTTGTTGCCTTCGGGGTCCATCACCCAGCCAAACTTCCCTTGCTCGGAATTCTGCGGCTCACCAACGACATTGCAGCCTTCGCTGCGCAGTGCTGCCAGCAGCGCATCCAGGTCATCCACGCGGAAGTTGATCATGAAGGATGCAGTTGAGGGCGCCATATAGCTGGTGTCTGCGGCGAACGGACTCCAGATCGTCGCACCCTCCGGGCTATCCACGCCGCCCCACTGAAACACCGCACCACCCCAGTCGCTTACATCCAGCCCCAGGTGCTCGCGGTACCAGGCTGAAAGCGCCTTTGGATCGTTTGCTTTGAAGAAGATGCCGCCGATGCCGGTTATGCGTTTCATGCTGGTTCTCCAAGAGTGATCAAGGTGCCGATGGCTGGCGCTCAGGGGCAGCGAGCCTATCCTGCTGGGCTCGGATAACGGCCCGGTCTTCACGAGTCGCGATTGCACACCCCCGCTGCGCAGCTACGGCCTGAAGCAGGAGTTCATCACCCCGCAATGCCTATAGCAGAACGTGATAGTGGAACGCGTGATGTGGATATTGAAAGAGCAATGCATGCATCGGCATCGCTTCAAAAGCCGAACCCACGCCCTGCGGGTGATTGCTGACTGGATCGCCTTCTACAACCAACAACGCCCGCACCAGGCGCTAAAGATGATGGCCCCAGACGCGCGCCCTATACCGCTGCGTCGACCGCATTGTCTGAGCGGAAATCAGTGGATCATTGCAGCGCCGCGTAGCGGCGTCGGCTTGAATGAACTGTCAGGGCGCGCCACGGATGCCCTGTGCGTATGAATTGTAGAACTCAAATGCGCTATCCACCTCATGATGTATTTCAATGGGATAAAGATCGGGCTCTCGGGGGATCGTGTTCAGCACGTTGAGGAAGCTATCTGTGTCCCGGGAGAGGAATACGTACTCTCGGTATCCAGGCTCAGTGAAGACCATGCACAAGATAGACTGATTGTCTGACTCGATACGCTCACAGACTCGATCTTCGAAGCTCTTCATGGCCTCAAAATCTGGAGCTGAAGGAGAACCGACGTTGGTGGGATCTTGGAAATCCAAAATCACGTTGAATCGCTCAGGAAAAGCATCAAAGTCGAACTCAGGTTCAATCCTCTTCAGGCGGAGTAAAGATAGTCCGGCATCCGTCTCCTTTCGTGCGAGAACCCAGCCTCTTTGGTCTTCCATATACGCTCCCTGGCACCTTGACTCTGCAATTACGCCGACTCGCGAAGCAAACTCGGATTGAACGGATCTTTAGACTGCACACTAAGGCATGTGATTGTTTCTTGCTCGGTCACGTCGATCGCAAGATTGGAACCAGCGTAGAAATCGGACATAAAAATACGCCAAAACGATGGTGACTAGAGCTGATGTTGTCCAGATCGTGATTGGAGCTATCTGGGGTTTAAGGAACTCTCCGGATCTATCAAGGATGAGTGCTGCCAGAGGGAAGCCGAAGATGTACAACGCAACGACCAACATCGTCCTGTAGAGCCAACGGGTCAACGGATTTGGATGGTCGTATGATTGAGATGTAGGAAACGAACGAAAATTACGTATGGTCATCGACACGCAGATGGCCCAGAGTAGAAGAAAATAGACGCCTGGTGGGGGCATGCGCGGTCTAACCCTGGAATTGAGCCGTGTCGCGACCGGCATCGTGGGCTTGAGGGCGCCTGCGTGCAAAGGCGAGCAATAGGCCACCTACGAGCATGGATAGACCTGGGGCCAATACAACTGGAAAGCGTGCGTGTACGGCTAGTGCCGTCTCGCGGATGTGGGTTCGCACGTCGTGCTCGCTGTAGTTGTGATTTGGATCGGTGGAAAGCCTGGCGAACTGGGCTTGTCCCACAGAGCGCAATTCGGCGCGTATGACCATGTCGAGCTGCTGCAAGGCCAGCCATGCAAAGCCGGCGAGCAAGAGCACGAATCCAAGCTTTCTCATTGGGTTGCCCTGTTGGTTGATGTACCGCCTAACGTCTGAGTTGAGCCGACTAGTCATGGATCATCTGTCCGAACTCCAACGCAAGCTCGTCACCTCGAAACAGACCGTAAAACGAATATCCGCCCTGTGCGCCGTGAACATGGCGGCCATTTTGGCAATCAACCAAGCGGAACTGGTCATCCGGCAGGATCACGGCAGCAACGTTGGCCCACTCTGTGGAGTGCTCCATGTTCTCGATTCCCATGCGTCTAGTGCTAGCGAAGACTTGCTCCTTGCTGAGAGGGACAGATACGTCACAAAGAGGATATCCAAGCCGCGCCGCGAGACTTCTTGACTCTATCTCCAGCCCGAGAGAATTGTGCGCGCACCCGGCAAGCGCAGTGGTCGCCAGCAGAAGTCCTACATGAAGATTGCGAAGATTAGCGAAGCTGCTTGGATGCATGATCATGCCACCCAACACCAGAGTTAAGCCGACGCTGCAGAGCAGCGGTCAGCTTGAATGACTTGTTAGCCGCGTCTGTCATCGAGCGTCAATTGAGAGGAGCGACCCATTACGTGCAATTTTTGCACCGCATGTTGGACAGTGCCAACCTCCCAGCATGGCTTCACGAGTGCCGGATGGCTTGCGGAACTTTGGCAGCGGCGTATGGCACTTTGGGCATGATTTGCGTGGAACTAGGAATGCAAGAAGGAGTACAGCCACTCCGCCAGCGATACCACCGATCACTGCAGATGTCAGAAGCAAATCCATGAGACTCCTGTTAGCGCCTAACTCTGGAATCAAGCCGCGCCGCGCAGCGGGTTCGGCTTGAATGAATTGTTTGCGGCCAGCAGCACGCTACTGCTGATGCCTAGGTACAACGTGGTACTCGCCCCCGGGAAAACGGACAACCGTAACCAACTCTCCTGCGTCATAGGCCGGCACGTGGCACCCTGTTGTCGGGACGCTAATCGAGCGGCCTACTTTGCCTTTTACTATCCTGGTCACATCAAGGCGAAGTATGCGTGCTGGGTCACCAGGGCTGGGCTCACGGCCATGATCGGGCTCGGTTGAGGCAACCTTGGCTTCGAGCACCAAGTCGGCGTTCTTTCTGATGGCTTGGCTGCTGGCCAGAATCTGCTGGCACGCAGAGGCCGGAAAACTGAAGGCGCCGACTAGAACTAATCCAGTTATCAGGAACTTGATCATGGCCGCTAACTCCGGAATTAAGCCGACCCGCGCAGCGGGTTCGGCTTGAATGAACTGTTAGGCATCGGCGGTAGACTCAAAGTACTGGTCGAACGCCAAAACCGCCGCCTCAATCGTTGATGAAGTGCCGAACCGGTGATGTGGGTCTTGCTCAATTAGCAGCTCCAAGAATTGTGCTTCCAGCGATGCCGTGGCGCCAACCGGTGCGCCCGCGTGGACGTAGTCTTTGCTTTGAACGGTGAATCCAATACCGATGACCTCAATGACGCGATAAAGAACTGCGCCGCTTTGTACACGACGCCAAATTGGTATGTAGCGATACAAATGGGTCATATGGGCTGGCGGTGAGTTGTTCTGTTGTCTCGCGGGAGCGTGTATACGATGCCTAACTCTGGAATTAAGCCGACCCGCGCAGCGGGTTCGGCTTGAATGAATTGTTAGGCGGCTGTGGCCATTTGCCGCTCCCCGGGCCAATGCTGCCTTGCTTGTGCAACCCAACGTGAGCCGATCATGCCACAGCTTGCGGGGTGGAGCTTGCCTAGAAAACCTTGCCGCGCGTAGCTGCCGAAGTGTGATGAAATGATTGCGGTGGGGCAGTGAAGCGTAAGGCGAAATGATGCGCTTGCCGATGCCGAGAACAGTTGGTGCTGCTACCCGGAGCCGACCGGTGACTTGCCGATGTTGCGGCCGAAAGAAGAGGGGCCAGCCAACCCGACCCACTGCCGCCTAACTCTGGAATTAAGCCGACCCGCGAAGCGGGTTCGGCTTGAATGAACCGTTAGGCGGCTGGTTACGGATGAAGAACACAAGTACAGAGCATCCCAGCCACCAGAACAGTAGGAAGAAAAGCATAAAGAATGACGCGCCGCTGTATGCGCTGCCGGGCCGTATGGCGAAGGATTGGGAAATGGCGGGAAGTGCAGTTTGCAACAACCAAAGCGGTGGGCCAATGAACACGTTGCGAAGCTGATGCCAAGCTCCGCCCGCACCGTCAGTGGCGAAGGCTATGCCAAGGAAGAGACCGGAAAGTAGTAGGCCGACGCCAAGTGAAATGAGTAGTCGCATAGCTCGCTCCTGCCGCCTAACTCTGGAATTAAGCCGACCCGCGCAGCGGGTTCGGCTTGAATGAACCGTTAGGCGGCTGTAGCCAATTGCATAACCCATGGCCAACGCTGCCCTGCTTGTGCAACCCAACGCGAACCGATCATGCCACAGCTCGCGGAGTGGAGCTTGCCCGGGAAACCTTGCCGAGCGTTGCCGCCGAAGTGCGATGAAATGATTGCGGACGAGCAGTGAAGCGTAAGGCGAGGTGGTGAACTTGCCGATGTCAGGAACAGTTGGAACTGTTGCCCGGAGCCGACCGGTGACTTGCCGATGTTGCTGCCGAAAGAAGAATGGCCAGCCAACCCAACGCACCGCCGCCTAACTCTGGAATTAAGCCGACCCGCGAAGCGGGTTCGGCTTGAATGAATTGTTAGGGGGCTGGCCAGTGACGCTCAATCGGGAACTCCAATGGCTGAAGCCACCTTGCGCGATATGCAGCATCGCGTGCAATTTTGCGTTGACGGTCGCGAATCTTAGTGATGTACAAAGTATCACCATCAACTAGCTCAACGAGGCCTGTTTCTGACCTTCCCTCGTCCCAGAAGAAGATGCGCTGCGAGTAACCGTTGTTTAGTGAGCCATGCCAGACAAGGAAGTGCCATGACCGGCCATCAGGTCCGTGCATCGGGCCTTCAAGGTTTTGACCACGCCACCAGCTCACACAGCCCCCTAACGCCTGAATTAAGCCGACCCGCGAAGCGGGTTCGGCTTGAATGAATTGTTAGCAATCATAGCCGACCAGCTTTCGGGTCAATGTCCGCGCGGTCTGGTTGCTGCGGGTCGTAAAAGATGTAGGTGTAAAACTGCTTGCGGGATGCTGGGTAAGTGCGCTCTAGCAGGAATTTACGCGCAGCAGTAATAAATGCTTCTGGCACTTCAACGTCGACAGCATCTGTCGTGCCAGAAGCTGGGTCTATGACTTTAGCGACCAAGAGAGTGTCAACTTTTCCTGACGAATCAATTGCAACGTCAAATATAACGCCATAGAGCTTTTGATCTGGCGAACCCATAGCCTGCGCGAATGCGACAAGGCTGAAGAGAAAAAGTGCGATTGTTGAGGCTAAAAGTCGCATGTTGTCTCCATTGATGGCTAACTCTGGAATTAAGCCGACCCGCGCAGCGGGTTCGGCTTGAATGAACTGTTAGGGCGCGGTTGCTGCATTGCGCCCAAGCATGTACTTGATGGCATGTGCTTGGCTAC
>NZ_JBRREH010000103.1:0-15520 GCF_056760175.1 Stenotrophomonas sp. STEN021
TTTCGTTTGAGTCATGGTGCCCAGGAGAGGACTCGAACCTCCACGGAGTTGCCCCCGCTAGCACCTGAAGCTAGTGCGTCTACCAATTCCGCCACCTGGGCGACTCAGGAGACGAATTGTGCCGAGTGTGAAGAAAACTGTCAACGATTTGCGTGAAGAAATTTCACGTCGAGGTAGATCAGCTGTAATGCCGAGCCATGCTCGGCAAGAGCTCTACCGGTAACGCCTCTGCCGAGCATGGCCTGGCACTACAGTCGGGATTATCGGTAGGGCTTCTGCCGAGCATGGCTCGGCACTACAAAATCGCGGGCACAAAAAAACCCGCTTTCGCGGGTTGTTTCGTTTGAGTCATGGTGCCCAGGAGAGGACTCGAACCTCCACGGAGTTGCCCCCGCTAGCACCTGAAGCTAGTGCGTCTACCAATTCCGCCACCTGGGCGACTCAGGAGCGAGATTATGTAGGACGTTTCTCGCGCCGTCAACAGTTTTGTGAAGATCGGTATGGAAGCCGTAGCCCGGGTAAGCGCAGCGCACCCGGGGCAGCCACGGCGGGCTATCCGTCCGGAAGAATCCCGGGCGTGCTGCGTTTGTCCGGGCTACAAGGCATTGCTTCTGCCTCCTGGCTTTGCCGCAGGCAAGGGGAGGGCTGGAGAGGGGGCTCGCTTTTGCTTCACCCACAAACCCCGGAAACGAAAAAACCGGCTTTCGCCGGTTTGATCTTGAAACGTGGTGCCCAGGAGAGGACTCGAACCTCCACGGAGTTGCCCCCGCTAGCACCTGAAGCTAGTGCGTCTACCAATTCCGCCACCTGGGCACTTCAGGCCGCGAATTCTGCAGAGGATAGGGATCTTTGTCAACGTTTTTTCACAAACACCTGCAGTGACCGTGTGCGCACCCTGTACACCTGCGTCCATGTACCATGGAGGCTGATGAAAAACAAAAAGACCACTGGGGCCGACAAGGCCCGCAAGTCCGCCACCGGCAGCAAGCCGGGCAAGGCGCCGGGCAAAGCCCCCAAAGCAAAAAGCGCGAAGCTGCCGCCATGGATGCCGGAGAGTCTGTCCGCACCGGCGAAATCAGGCGCAGCCAAGCCAGGCAAGGCTCGCCCAGGTGGCGCTGCCAAGCCGGGCAAGCGCAAATTCACTGACGACGCCGCACCGCAGAGTTTCGTGCGCGGCCGGCGCAAGTCCGCTCCACCAGTTGCTGCCTTCGATGATCCCTATGCGTCGCGCGAGGCCGAGCGCTACGCGCAGCCGATTGCCAGCCGCGAAGCGATCCTGCAGTTGCTGGACCGCTGCGAAGGCCCACAGAACGCCGAGGAAATCGCCGCTGCGTTGGGTCTGACCGAGCCGGATCGTGCTGACGCACTGTCCAAGCGACTTGGCGCGATGGTGCGTGATGGCCAACTGGTGCAGAACCGCCGTGGTGGTTTCGCGCCGGTCAGCCAGCTGAGCCTGATTCCCGGCGTGGTCATCGCCAATCCGGAAGGCTTCGGCTTCCTGCGCCCGGACGAAGGCGGCGACGATCTGTTCCTGTCTCCCTACGAGATGCGCAAGGTCATGCACGGCGACCGTGCCTTGGCCAATGTCACCGGCATCGACCGCCGTGGCCGTCGCGAAGGTGCCATCGCCCGCGTGCTGGAACGTGGCGTCAACCGCCTGATCGGGCATTTCAGCATCGAGGCTGGCATCAGTTACGTGGTGCCGGACGACAAACGCATCCAGCGCAACATCCAGATCCCGGGCGACCTCACTGGCGGTGCCAAGGACGGGCAGCTGGTGGTCTGCGAGCTGACCAATGCACCGGATTCGCGGCGCCCGCCGATCGGCAAGATCATTGCCGTGCTGGGCGACAAGCTGACCCCGTCGCTGGTGGTGGAAACCGCCATCCACGGCCATGAACTGCCCTACGAATTCCCGCCGGAAGTGCTGGACGAAGCCACTGCCGTGCCGTTGACGGTGGAAGCGTCGATGATCGGCAAGCGCGTGGACCTGCGTTCCATGCCGTTGGTGACCATCGATGGTGAGGACGCCAAGGATTTCGATGACGCGGTGTACTGCGAGCCGAACCGCGACGGTTTCCGTCTGGTGGTGGCCATCGCCGACGTCTCCAACTACGTGCGTCCCGGCACGCCGCTGGATGACGAGGCACAACGCCGCGCAACCTCGGTGTATTTCCCGGGCTTCGTGGTGCCGATGTTGCCGGAGACGCTGTCCAACGGCATCTGCTCGCTGCGGCCGAAGGAAGACCGCATGTGCTTTGTCTGCGACATGCAGATCGGGCGCGATGGTCAGGTCAGCGAATCGAAGTTCTACGAAGCGGTGATGAACTCGCACGCGCGCCTGACCTATACCCAGGTGTGGGGCGCGGTGGGCGAGGATGATGCAGACGCCAAGGCCTTCATCGGCCCGCTGCTGCCGCAGATCCAGAACCTGCACCAGCTCTATCGCATCCTGTCCAAGGCGCGCGAGCGCCGTGGCGCCATCGAGTTTGAATCCTCGGAAGTGCGCTTCGTGCTGGACAACCGTGGCGAGGTCACCCAGGCCGGCATGATGGTGCGCAACGACGCCCACAAGCTGATCGAGGAATGCATGATCGCCGCCAACGTGGAGGCGGCGCGCTACCTGCTGTCCAAGCATGTGCCGGCGCCGTTCCGTGTGCACGAGCGGCCACCGGAGTCCAAGTTCGCCGACCTGCTGGAGTTCCTCAAGGAGTTCAAGCTGAGTCTGCCGCCGTGGAGCAAGGTGCAGCCGGGCGACTACACCAAGCTGTTGAAGAAGGTGCGTGAGCGCCCGGATGCGGCGCTGCTGGAGTCGGTGCTGCTGCGCAGCCAGTCGCTGGCGGTGTATTCGCCGGACAACAACGGCCACTTCGGTCTGGCGCTGGAGGCCTACGCGCACTTCACCTCGCCGATCCGTCGTTACCCCGACCTGCTGGTGCACCGTGCCATCAAGTACGCGCTGACCGGTGGTCCGCTCGACAAGTACACCTATACCCCGCGTGAGATGGCTGCCTTGTCGCTGCAGTGCTCCGAGCGTGAGCGTCGTGCCGACGAGGCCGAGCGCGAGGTCGACGAGCGTTTCCGCGCGGCATGGATGGAAAAGCATGTTGGCAGCCAGTTCGATGGCGTGATCAGTGGTGTGACCAGCTTCGGCCTGTTCGTCGAGCTGTACGAGTCCAAGGTCAATGGCCTGGTCCACGTGACCCAGCTGCCGCACGACTATTACCAGTTCGACCCGATCCGCAAGACGCTCAGTGGCGACCGCCGTGGCAACGAGTTCCGGCTCGGTGACCGGGTCCGCATCCTGGTACTCAAGGCCAGCATGGAAGAGCGCAAGATCGACTTCCGTCTGGTCGAGGACAAGGACGGCAAGGTTGACCCGCCGGCACCGGCGCCGCTGCCCGAACGTGGCAAGCCAGCCAAGCGGACCAAGCAGAAGTATTGATCCGACGCTGTGGCAAATTGAAATGGCCGGTGCATTGCACCGGCCATTTTGTTCATGCGCGATCAGCTGGATGGGAGTACTCAGCCGAAAATGCCGTACATGGTCTGTTCGACGCGACCGCTGGCCAGATCGATCAAAAGTGCATCATGGCCATAGCGCACCCATTCGAAGCCGACCGGGGGCGTCTCCAGGTCAAACAACCAGTAGTCAGCCAGCCGGTACTCCGGCGCAAAGAACGGCGCAGGCAGGATGTCGCCGAAGTACCAGGTGCGGTCCACCCAGCCACGCGGCTCCCTGTAGGGGCCTATGGTGTAGGTGCGGTGGGCGCGGAAATTGTGATTGAACTGGCCGTGGTCGATGTTGGGTGGGCGGCGGTCCCAGCCTTGCGGCGGCGAAACCGGGCGGTAGGCGCGCGGTGCGTGGAAGGCCTCCGGTGCCCTGCGTTGCATTGCCTGGCCCTGGTGCTGGGGCTGCATGCGGTGGGGTTCTTCGGCGTTGGCGCTGCCAGCGGCGGCCACGCTGCTAAGCAGCAACATGGAGGCCAGCACCATTGGGCTGCGATTGCTGATCATGATCCGTTCTCCTGAAGATGGAGCGGGCCGTTGCGGGCGGAGTGTCCGGCGGTTGGACTCCAGTGAGGCCAGCGTAGGCGGGGGAGTGTTAGCCGCTGCCAAGAATCTGATTAAGAAAGATTAATGAGATTGCAGATGTCGCTTTGGGTTCAGTTTCGCGGCCCCGCGCCGGCCGTTTTCGGCGGCCATTGCTGATGCTACGTGGCTCGATGGACTACCATTGCGCGTCTTCTATCCCGCACGCCGGTTGCAATGAGCAAGCAGAATCAATGGATCGTCGGCGTCAACGCCGTGGCTTCGTCAATTGAAAAGGATCCGGAAAACGTCCGTGAAGTCCTGATCGAGGCTGGCGCCAAGAACCCCCGCCTCGTCGAAATCGAGGAAGAAGCCCTGCGCAAGGGCATCGATGTGCGCAAGGTCAACGCGCAGGCGCTGGGCGGCGTGGCCGGCCAGGTCCGCCACCAGGGCGTGGTGGCGCGCTATGCCGCGCCCAAGCTATGGGACGAGAACGAGCTGAAGGGCCTGATCGAAGCGGCCGAAGGCAAGGCGCTGGTGCTGGTGCTGGACGAGGTGCAGGACCCGCACAATCTCGGCGCCTGCCTGCGCAGTGCCGCCGCCGCTGGCGTCACCGCGGTGGTGATCCCCAAGGACAAGAGCGCCCCGGTCAATGCGACCGTGCGCAAGGTCAGCGCCGGTGCGGCTGACAGCATCCCGGTGGTGTCGGTGACCAACCTGGTCCGCTGCATCAAGGACATGCAGAAGCTGGGCGTGTGGGTCTACGGCCTGGCCGGTGAAGTGGACACCACCATCCACCAGCTCGACCTGCGCGGCAATGTGGCGCTGGTGATGGGCGGCGAAGCCGACGGCATGCGCCGCCTGACCCGCGAAACCTGCGACCAGCTGGTGCGCATCCCGATGCCGGGCGATGTGGAGAGCCTCAATGTATCGGTGGCCACGGGTGTGGCATTGTTCGAGGCTGTCCGCCAACGCCTGTAAGGAACACCATGCCCCGCACGCCGCATCGTCTTTTCCTCCAATTGACTGTGGCGCTGGCGGGGCTTTGCGCCCTGAGCGCCGCTGCCCAAGATGCAACACGCGTCCGCGCGCGTGAGCTGGGCGTCGCGCCCGGCATCTTCAGCCCGGGCAGCAACAACGCGATCACCGACGTGGCCGGTGTGCGCGTTGGCCAGGTGACGCTGAGTACCGGCAACACGGTGCGTACCGGCGTTACCGCGATCCTGCCGCATCCCGGTAATGTCTATCGCTCGCGGGTGCCGGCGGCGCTGCATGTTGGCAACGGCTTCGGCAAATTTGTCGGCAGCACCCAGGTCAACGAACTGGGCGAACTGGAAACCCCGATCCTGCTGACCTGCACGCTGTGTGTATGGAAGGCGGCTGACGCGATGGCCGATTGGATGCTGGCGCAGCCGGACATGCAGCAGGTCCGCTCGCTCAATGTGGTCGTGGGTGAGACCAACGATGGCGGGCTCAATGACATCCGCGCGCGGCCCGTTACCGCCGACGCGGTGCGCCGGGCATTGGAGAGCGCGAAGAGCGGGCCGGTGCAGGAAGGCAGCGTCGGCGCTGGCACCGGTACGGTGGCATTCGGCTGGAAGGGTGGCATCGGTACGTCATCGCGCAAGCTGCCGGAGAGTCTGGGCGGCTGGACCGTGGGTGTGCTGGTACAGGCCAACTTCGGCGGCGTATTGCAGGTGGAAGGCGCACCGGTTGGGCGCGAGCTGGACCGCTATGCGTTCCAGAATGCAGTCGCCGCGCAGGGCAATGTGCGCGGGCTTGCCGATGATCGCGGCGATGGCTCGGTGATCATCGTGGTGGCGACCGATGCACCCTTGTCGGATCGCAACCTGCGGCGTTTGGCGTCGCGCGGGATGATGGGTCTGGGGCGTACGGGTAGTTCGGCCTCCAACGGCAGTGGTGACTACGTATTGGCGTTTTCAACGGCGGAGTCGGTGCGTCGTGGGTTTGATGCCGCGCAGCTGCAGACCACCGAGTTGGCGAACGAGCAGATGAGTGCAGTGTTCCAGGCCAGCGTGGATGCGGTGGAAGAATCGGTCTACAACGCCTTGTTTATGGCGACCACGGTGAGTGGCAATGGGCAGACGGTAGAGGCGATCCCGCTGGACAAGGTGCGGGAGGTTCTGCAGCGGCATGGGGTTGGGCTGTCGGAGCGCTAGGGAACGTGGGGTATTGCAGATTGCGGCAAAGCTGGACGAAGTTCCTTCTCCCGCTCGCGGGAGAAGGTGGTGCGAAGCACCGGATGGCGGGAGCTTTTGACGTTGCTTGAGGCTGTTTCTTTTCCCGCATGCGGGAAAAGGTGCCCGAAGGGTGGATGAGGGGGCTTCCCAGCTTCTCGGCCTTTCAGCTTTTGCGTCTCCGTTCGGCCCTCTCCCCAACCCCTCTCCCGGAGGGAGAGGGGCTCAAGTGGCCCCGCCACCCAGCGCCTTGTACAGCGTCACATCATTGACCAGCTGGCTGCGCTTGGTCTGTGCCAGCGACAGCTCCGCATTGCGACGGGTCTGCTCCGCTTCCAGCCAGGTACGCAGGTCGGTGGCACCGGCGCGATAGCGCACCTCGTACAAGCGCGCGATCTCCACAGCCTCGTCATACGAGGCCTGCGCCGCAGCGACCTGCTCAGCCAGGCGCGTGCGCGCGGACAAGGCGTTGTCCACTTCCGACAGCGCGGTATACAGCGTGCGCCGGAAATCATTGGCGGCGATCTGGTAGGAAAGATCGGCTGACTTGATATCCAGCTGCATCTGCCGGAATTTCAGGAATGGCAGGCTCAGACCAGCACCCAGCGTCGCCACCGGATTGGTCAGCACATCACCCAGCGAAGTTGCGGAACTGCCTACCGAACCACTCAGGCTCAGGCTCGGGTAATAGCTGGTCGCCGTCACCTTGATGCTCTTCAGCGACTGCCGCAGACGCAGCTCGGCAGCGCGCAGGTCCGGCCGGCGTGCCAGCAACTCGGCCGGCATGCCTTCGACCAGGGCCGGGCTCTGCGCGACATCAAGGTTCTGCGGCTCGTTCGCCAGCGGCCAGGGCTGGCCATCGAGCAGCACGGTCAGCGCATTGCGGGTTTCCACCCGTTGCTGTTCCAGCTGCGACTGTGCGGCCTTCTGACTCTCGATGTTCTGCTGCGCCTGGCGCACTTCCAGCCGCGATACACCGCCGGCATCGAACTGGGTCTGCACCAAAGAGGCAGTGCGTTGCAAACGCTCAAGATTGGCCTGGCCGGTGGCGATCGCTTGGTTGAGATAGCCCAACTGCCAATACAGCTCGGTGCTCTGGCCAACAAGAGTGAGCGCGGTGCTCTGCAGGTCCTGCGCGGTGGCCTGCGCTTCCCACTGGGCGATATCGCGCTGGCCGCGCAGCTTGCCCCACAGGTCCAGCTCCCAGCCCAGCGACACGCTGGCGCTGTGGCTGCGCGACCAGTCGTCGCTGCTGTCGGTACTGCGGCTGCTGTTGGCGCTGACCGAGCCGCTGGCCTGTGGCCACAGGTCGGCGGAGGCCAGTCCGGCCTGGGCGCGGGCACGTTCCAGCTTCAAGCCGGCCGAGGCCATGTCGGTGTTGCTGGCCAGTACGCGTTCGATCAGCTGGTCCAGGTTCGGATCGGCGAAGCCCTGCCACCAGGCATCGGCATGCACATCGGCAACCGGTGCGGTCACTTCATGCGCGATGGCCTGCACCGGCGCATTGGCAGCAGCATCGCCGCGTCCGTAGACGTTGGGCACGCGCAGGTCGGCGGCAGGGTCGGCGCTGGGTGTGGTGGCGCAGCCGACCAGTGCGGCGGTCATGGCGGCGGAGAGTAATACGGGATGCAGTGATTTCATGATCATCTTCATTCGCGGGCCAGGGCCTCGACCGGGTCGAGCTGAGCGGCATTGCGGGCCGGCAGGAAACCGAACGCCACGCCGATCAGGGTCGAGCAGGCGAAGGCGGCAACGATCGAGCCGGTGGAGAACAGCAGGGTGAAACTGGCACCGAAGGTCTGGAACGCCCAGCCGATCGACAGCGCCAGTGCGATGCCGAGCACGCCGCCAAGCAGGCAGACCAGCACCGCCTCGATCAGGAACTGCTGGCGGATGTCGCTTTGCCGCGCACCCACGGCCATGCGCACGCCGATTTCGCGGGTACGTTCGGTCACCGATACCAGCATGATGTTCATCACGCCGATGCCGCCGACGACCAGTGCGATCGCGGCGATCGCACCGATCAGCAAGGTCATGGTCTTGGTGGTGGACTCGATGGTCTCGCGGATCTCGGCGGTATTGCTGAGGAAGAAATCCTCGGTGCCGTGACGTAGCGTCAACAGTCTGGTGATGGCCGATTGCGCGGCATCCATCGGTGTGTCGTCCTTGACCCGCAAGGTGATGCTGCTCAGGTAGGTCTGGCCCAACATGCGCGCCATTACCGTGGTGTAAGGCACCCAGACGCTGAGATTGGTGCTGCCACCAAAGCCCATCGACTGGCGCTTGGCCACGCCGATCACACGCGCCGGCACATTGCCCAGCAGCACGACCTTGCCGAGTGGATCATCGCTGCCGAACAGCTGGCTGCGGGTGTTCTCGTCGATCACCACGACTTGAGCCAGGCCCTTCACTTCGCTTTCGTCGAAGTAACGACCGCTGACCAGGGTCATGCCCTTGACCCGGAAGTACTGGTCGCCGATGCCGGCCACCTGCGCGGAGGCAGCCTTGTTCCCGACCCGTGCGGTTACCGAGCTGGACACGCTGGGGGTGACGCTGTCGATATAGCTCTGCGTGGCCAGGGCCTCGGCATCACTGCTTTTCAGCGTCTGCACGCGACCGGAGCGCATGTCGCCGAAGCCGCGGCCCGGGTAGACGTCAATGGTATTGGTGCCCAGCGAGGAGATGTTCTGCAGGATCTGCTGCTGCGAGCCATTGCCCATCGCCACCACCGACACCACCGAGGCGATGCCGATGATGATGCCGAGCATGGTCAGGAAGGTGCGCAGGCGATGTGCGTTCATCGCCAGCAAGGCCATGCGGAAGGCTTCGACGAAACGATCACGCGCGGCCTGGAAAGCACTGCCGCCGGTGCGCACCGGGGCGGGGCGTTGCTGTTTCTGAAGCGCTGGTACCTTTTCGTTGCGACGGTCGGCAACGATCACGCCATCGTGGATTTCGATGATGCGCTGGGCGTGCTCGGCCACGTGCATGTCGTGGGTGACGATGATGATGGTCTGGCCCTCGGCATGCAGTTCGCCAAGGATGTTCATCACTTCCTCGCCCGAGGCGCTGTCCAGCGCGCCGGTGGGTTCGTCGGCCAGGATCACTTCGCCGCCGTTCATCAGCGCACGCGCGATGGAGACACGCTGCTGCTGGCCGCCCGACAGCTGGCCCGGCTTGTGGCCCATGCGATCACTCAGGCCTAGCCGCGCAAGCAGGGCTTCGGCGCGGCTGCGGCGGGCATCTGCAGGGGTACCGGCATAGATCGCCGGCACTTCCACGTTGCCGCGTGCATCAAGGTCACCCAACAGGTGGTAGCGCTGGAAGATGAAACCGAAGTGTTCGCGGCGCAGCTCGGCCAGCTCATCGGGTTGCATGCGCCCGGTTTCGCGCCCGGCCACTTTGTAGGAACCCATGGTGGGGCGGTCCAGGCATCCGAGGATGTTCATCAAGGTCGACTTGCCCGAACCCGACTGGCCGACGATGGCGACCATCTCGCCGGCATGGATGTCGAGGTTGACGTCCTTGAGCACGGCGATGGTGTCCTCGCCGGCGGGGAACTCGCGACGCAGGTCGCGCAGTTGCAGCAGCGGCTGGCTCATCGGCGCGGACCACCCATCATCGGGCCCATCGGGCTGCGCTGGTTGCTGCTGCTGGATTTCTCACCGGCAGTGACTTCGCCGACCACGACCAGCTCGCCTTCGCTAAGGCCTTCCAGTACTTCGACATTGGAGCCGTTGTTGAGGCCGACCTTGATCGTGCGTGGTTCCGGCTGGCCGTCCTTGTTGACCACGCGGACCACGTAGCTGTTGCTCTTGGCCAATGCGGCGGCATCCGGTTGGCGGCGCTGCTGGCGCTGGCCTTCCTGCTTGCTGCGGGCGGCGCGCTGCTCGCCGTTGGCGGCGTTCGCGCCAGGGCCACGGCCGCCTTCCGGCACCTTGGGGCCGAGCGCGACGGTTGGGATCAACAACGCATCCTTGGCCTGGGCCAGCATCACCGACACCTGCGCAGTCATGTCGATGCGCAGCGTGCCGTCCGGGTTCTCGACGTCGAACAGCGCGTTGTAGTAGACGGCCGTGCTGGAGCTGGATGAGGATGAGCTGCTGGAGCTGGTGCTGTCGGTGCTTATCGAAGCCGGCGCCGGGTTCACCGTGCGCAGCGTGGCCTGGTACTTGTGGTCCGGCTTGCCGAGGATGGTGAAGTACACCGGCATGCCGGGCTTGACCTTGACCACGTCGGCCTCGGAGATCTCGGCATTCACCGTGACCAGATCCAGCCGCGCCAGCTTGACGATGGTCGGCGCCGACTGGTTGGCGTTGACGGTGCGGCCTTCTTCGGCAACCACCGCCACAACGGTGCCGTCGATGGGTGCGGTGATGCGGGTATAGCCGAGGTTGGCCTGGGCGGTGCCGAGTTCGGTTTCGCGCTGGCGGATCTGTGCATCGAGTGCGCGGATCTGTGCGCGGGTACTGGCCAGGTTGGCCTCGGCCGACTCGTAGTCGGCGCGCGAGGTGGCTTCTGCAGCCAGCATTTCCTTCTGGCGGGCAAAGGCCAGCTCCGATTCCTTCAGCGAAGCGGTCTGTACTGCACGCTGGGCGCGGATGTTCTCTAGCGCCGCTTCGGCGTTCTTCAGGCTGTTCTCCTGGGTGACCGAGTCGATCTCGGCGATCAGGTCGCCTTGTTTGACCACATCGCCCAGCTGCACCTTCAGCACCTTGATCTGGCCGGAGGCCTGCGCGCCGACGCTGACCAGCTTGTAGGCATCGATCACGCCGGTGGCATCGACGGTCTGTTCCAGGTCGCCACGGCTGACCGGCGAGGTGGCCATCGAAGGGGCAGCGGGCTTGCGCGTGGCCCAGAACACGCCACCGGCGATCAGGGCGACGATGGCAGCGGCAAGCAGGATGCGGTTGCGGCGGGAGGAGGGCAGCAGCTTCACGGTGATCAGGCACTCAGGCTGGGCCGCAGCGTGCGGCGTTGAAGCCAGTGTGGTCAGCGCCCTGTTCAGCCTCAAGGCACAGTATGTGTCGGCGTGTATCAGGTTCAGCCAGCCATGTATCAGCGTGTATCAAGTGCAGGTGTTGATACACGCTGATACGTATGCGGGCGCGCACGACGATCCGCTAGCATGGATCATTGCCCCATGACGGACATACAGACCTTGCACCGCTTGTTGGTGGTAGACGACGACAGTGACATCCGCAACCTGCTGGCCGAGCAATTGGGCCGGGCGGGCTATGCCGTGAGCACGGCGGCCGATGGCAACGAGATGCGCCAGGTGCTGGCGCGCGAGCACATCGACCTGATCGTGCTGGACTTGAACCTGCCGCGCGAAGACGGCCTGGCGCTGTGCCGCGAGCTGCGCGTGCGTTCGACCACGCCGGTAATCATGCTTACTGCTCGCAGCGAACCGATCGATCGCGTGCTTGGTTTGGAGATGGGCGCCGACGATTACCTGGCCAAACCGTTCGAGCCGCGCGAGCTGTTGGCGCGCATCCGCAACGTGCTGCGCCGGACCGAGGCCTTGCCGACCAATATGGAGCCGTTGGCGATGCGCCGGGCGGTGTTCTCCGGCTGGATATTCGATCTGGAACACCGGCATCTGATTGATCCGGCCAAGCGCGTGGTGATGCTTTCCGGGGCGGAGTTCCGCTTGCTGCGGGTGCTGGTCGCCCATGCCAACAAGGTATTGACGCGCGAGCAGCTGGTGGCGCTGAGCAGTGGCCGCAACTACGAGTCGCAGGACCGTGCCATCGATCTGCAGATCAGCCGCCTGCGGCAGAAGCTGGCCGATGCCGGTGGTGCTGATGGCCTGATCAAGACCGTACGCAACGAAGGCTATGTGTTTGCCAGTGCGGTGACGCTGGAATGAAACGGCTGCGCCTGTTCCTGTCGTCGATGGCCGGGCGGCTGTTCGTCATCCTGCTGGTCGGCATGATGGTGGCGGCGATAGGCGCGACGCTGCTGGCCGAGAGCCGGCGCCAGCAGGAGTTCGAGCGGCAGAATCTTGCGCGTATCGCCGACCGCCTGCAGGGCTTCGTCAATCTGCTGGACGGCAACCCGGAGCTGCGCAGCCGCCTGTTGGCGGTGGGCGGACCCAGCGTGCGCGAGGTGAAAGACGATTTCCGCGTCGGCGATGTGGACCAGGCCTTGATGGCGGTGCTGGCCGCACGCGGCGGTGCGGTTGCCAGCGCGCAGGTGCGCGCCAGCAGCTTCCGCGCCTGCATGCCGCCCTTGCCGGAATTCCTGCCGCCACCGGGGCGCGGGCAGCGATCGCAGCACACGCGTGAGCGCGATCCGGCATTCACCCCGCCGCGCTGCCGTCTGGTGGAGTTGAAGCTCACCGATGGCACACCGCTGCGGTTGGCGCTGGAGTACCCGGCGGTAGCAAGGCGCAGCGGGGCGGCATTTGACCCGTGGTTCCTGTCGCTGCTGGCGCTGGCTATTGGGTTGTTGGCCTATGTGGTCGCACGTATCGCCAGCTCGCCGTTGCAGCGACTGGCAAACCACGCCACCGAGCTCGGCCACGACCTGCAGCGTGAACCACTGCCGGTCAGCGGACCGTTGGAGGTGCAACGTGCTGCCGAAGCCTTCAACGCCATGCAGAAGCGTCTGCAGCGCCACCTGAGTGAACGTACGCAGATGTTGGCAGCAATCACCCATGACCTGCAGACGCCATCGACACGATTGCGGTTGCGGTTGGAAAACGTGCAGGACGAGCAGTTGCGCGAGCGCCTGATAGCCGACCTTGCCGCGATGCAGGCCTTGATTCGTGAAGGATTGGATCTTGCCCGTAGCGCCGAGAGTGCCGAGCAACGTGCGGCGCTGGACCTGGACTCGCTGCTGGAAAGCGTGGTCGAGGATGTCGTCGAATCCGGTCACGACGCGGTGCTGGAGCAGGGCAGTGGTGCGGTGTTGATGCTGCGGCCATTGGCGATGCGGCGTTTGTTCTCCAATCTGGTCGACAACGCGGTGAAATACGGCCGCGCCGCGCACGTGAGCGCACGTCGTGATGGCGATGCGGTTGAGGTGCGAGTACGCGACCATGGGCCGGGACTGGCCGAGGACGAGCTGGAAGCGGTGTTCACCCCGTTCCTGCGTTTGGAGACCTCGCGCTCACGCGAGACCGGCGGCGCAGGCCTGGGCCTGACCATCGCCCGTGCGCTGGCTGAAAAAGACGGTGCCAGCCTGGCCCTGCGCAATCACCCCGAAGGTGGTCTGGAAGCCATCGTTCGGTGGGAAGCACCGCAGCGGCCGGTCAACGGCTAGTTGCAACGCTGGGAGAAGCGGGTGTAGGAGCGGCATAAGCCGCGAAGCCACAGTTGCATCCGTAGCCAATGGAACGGCGCTGTTGCCGCTATGTCGATCGGGGTGACTGCCTTTGCAATCTGATGGATTGTCAGCTTCGCGGCTTACGCCGCTCCTACAGTTCCTCTGGCCAAGATTGGGTGCTTTCACACCGCCAATCACATTCCAGCGAAAATCCCCAGCGCCAAGCCTTGCTACCCCCTGCAACAAAGCCTCTGTTTGCTAGTATCGCCACACCAGCTTGGGGCAGGAACGATGGCAGCAGAGAAGAATCCGGTAATCCGGTCGAGCGTGGGGATGCGCGCGATGCCCGGCAGGGCGAGGGTCTTTGCAGATCGACATTCGTCGGTACTGGTTGTGTTGGCTGGCGCTGCCGCGGCACCGGCCTGGGCGCAGGGTGCGACAGACGGCCCCTCGCCATCAGCGGCGCTCGTGGCGTTGCCCGGTTTGCTCACAGGCGTGTGCCTGCTGTTGCTCCTGCTTGTGGTGTGGCTGGCACTGCAGCTCAAGCAGCAGCGTGGCCAAGCCCAGCGGTTGGCGCTGCAGGAACAAGCCCGATCAGAGCAGCTGCACCAGCAAAACGACCGGCTGGAAGCGGCCTTGCTGGAAAAAGCGCAGCTTGAACACAGGCTGCGCGAGCAGGCCGAAGCGTTTGAACGGCTGGCCAATGAAGATGATCTGAGTGGGCTGCCCAACCGTCGCGCGTTTGATGACGCGCTGGCACGCGACATGGCGGCAGCACGCCGCACAGGTCGCGCGCTGAGCCTGGTGGTACTTAGCATCGATCACCTCAAGCAGATCAATGCCGAGTGGTCGCGTGCTGTCGGCGATCTGGTGTTGTGCGAAGTGGGGGACCTGATGCGACGCAGCCTGCGTGCCTCGGACATGCCGGCACGCCTGGGCAACAAGGAATTCGCGGTGTTGTTGAGCGACACCGCACTGCCGGAAGCCGAGATTGCCTGCCAACGGCTGCAACGTCTGTTTGGTCAATACGCCGAGTGGGGCGGGCATGAAGCCGACGACATCAAGGTCAGTTTCAGCGCCGGCGTAGTGCAGCTGGGTGAACAGGATCAGGCACCTGTGCTGTTCTACCAGCGCGCAAAGAATGCACTGGCACAGGCAAAGAAAGAAGGCCGCGCACGGACCTGCGCGGCCTGAGTGCGGTGCAGCTCAGCGGCTGGGCGAGGTTGGCCAGGTGTTGACGATCTTGCAGAACAGGCGTGCGGTCTGCTCGGTGTCATACACCGCGCTATGCGCTTCGCTGGCGTCCCATTCGAAGCCGGCTGCCTGTACCGAGCGGGCCAGCACCGTCTGGCCATAAGCCACACCGGCCAGTGTCACCGTGTCGAACACGCTGAACGGATGGAAGGGGTTGCGCTTGTGGCCGCTGCGGGCAACGGTGGCGTTGACGAAGTTCAGGTCGAAATGCGCGTTATGGCCGACCAGGATCGCGCGCTGGCAGTTGTACTTCTTCATGGCCGCACGGATCGGCGCGAACACGTGTTCCAGCGCGTCGCGCTCGGGCTTGGCCAGGCGGAAGGGATGGTCGAGCACGATGCCGGTGACTTCCAGCGACTTGGGATCGATTTCGGTGCCTTCGGCCGGGATCACATGCGCGCTGGCGGTCTGGCCCGGGTAAAGCTGGCCGTTCTCGTCCATCTCCACCGGCACGGCGGCGATTTCAAGCAGGGCATGGCGATTGCAGTCAAAGCCGCCCGTTTCCACGTCCACCACCACCGGCAGGAAGCCACGGAAGCGTTGCGCCATCGGCGTGAAAGCAGGGCGGGGGACCGAGGGTTCAGCAAGTTCGTTCATCGCAATAGGGTAGCAGAGCAGGTCAAGTGGCCGTGTCAGCAAGGGGCGGCAAGCGCTGTCGGGCACCTGTAGTGGGGGGGCGCCCGGCCCCGGGGGGGGGGAGGGTGTTGGGAACCCACGCCCAGCGCCGCGGGGACCGGGGGGCCCCCGGGGGTGGGCGGCGGCCC
>NZ_JBRREH010000104.1:0-15241 GCF_056760175.1 Stenotrophomonas sp. STEN021
CAACCGCACCGCGCTTGAACTCGGTGCTGAACTTCCTTCGCTTCGACATGAACACTCCTCATGGCCTTGATCGGCCTTCTCGTAAGTGTCCGTGAAAACGGGGGTGAACCCCCCGCTCGACTTTCGCCAGCGCGGACGCAAGCCCCTGCGGGTCGCCAGTCAGTTCCGCAGCGAGGCGGTCAGCGTCGAACTCACGCACGCGAGACAAGCCGAGCTGTGCGAGCAGGGCCAGCTGGGGCGATGCGGCCAATAACAATAAACCAGGCCAATAGACCTCCGCCGCGCCAACCAGCAGCGCGGGCAGGTTGAGCAGGATCGCGATTTGTCCCATGAGGGCCAGCAGGCTCGTGAGGCGACTGACGGAATCCGCCAGCCTCATGACGCGCAGATCCTCATTGGTGATGTGCGCGATCTCGTGCGCGAGCACACCCGCCAGCTCGCGTGGGCCAGGCGGCGCAGCAAGCCATCGGTGAGGGCGATCGATGCCTCCTGCTTCGATCCGGTGGCGAAGGCGTTGACGACGGCACTGGGCACGTAGTGCGGTGCGGCACCGGCGTTGCGGGCAAACCGGCACGGGCGGGCAGCTCGCGCAACAGGGTCGACATCTCGTGGGCTTCTTGCGGGTGCAAGGCCCGTACGCGGTACAGGCGCAAGCTCAGCGCCGACGCGGCTACCGGTTCCAGCAGCAACGCACCTGCAACGGCAAACAGCGCGAGCCACAGGCCGCCTTCCCCAAACGGCAGTCTCCCTGCTGCGGCTGCGATGCCGACCAGGGTCAGGACCAACAGCCCGGTCTGCAGGCGGTTGAGCCAGCGGTGTTGCAACAGCGCCGTGCGCGGATCACTGGGATGATGACGGGTCATGCTCAGAGGTCTCGGCGGCGCGGTCGCCGCGCTTGCGCAGCAGCCAGTAGGTCGCACCCAGAGCCAGCGTGGCGCCTGCCAGCGCGGCTATCTTTGCGGGGCTCGCCTCGGGCTCGAGGATCACGAACTTGCGCGCCAGCGCGATCAGGCCGATGAGGATCACGGTCTTGACCTGGATGATGCTGTCCCGACGCAGCGCCACGCGCACAATGGAATGCTTGAATTCCATCGCGATCAAGAGCGTCATGATCATGCCGAACACACTCTGGAATACCTTGTGATCCAGGGGATTGAAGGCATCGAGGACCAGCAGCGTGAAGACGATGGCGATGAGCTGGAACAGCGACACCACGATGATGACGGCAATTACCGCCGACAGAACGAGGGCGACGACCTGCTCGAAGCGCTCGTATAAACTCATGATGGCCCATTGGTCACTGAACACCTGAAATGGATTGCGGCCTGTTGACTTCATGCAGATGGACTCCCTGCGACATTGCCGCTGTCGAGACGGCGGCGCATCGCACTGATGTTTCGTTCGACGAGCTCGGCCGACATGCCAAGCGACGACATCACTTGTTCCGCCAGCCCAAGGCCTGCGGCAAAGGATTGCTGGTACACACGCACGTTGGGCGTGGCGCGAAATGCATCGGCCGCGGTCGTTCTTCCGCATGACACCCACAAGGTCAGCGCCGGACGGCGCTCGGCAATCGCCTGGGCGATGCGCAGCACTTGCTGGGCATGGGCGAACGTGAGCACCACCAGACGCGCTTGTGCCAACCCGGCAGCCAGCAGGGTATCGGGCCGACTCGCATCGCCATGGAACACCGGCACGCCGGCGGCACGCTCGGCCTCTACCTTCTGCTCGTCTGCTTCCAGCAGCAGATGCGCCACGCCGGCGTGGCGAAGAATCTCACTGACGGTCAGGCCAAGCTCGCCCGCGCCGCAAATGATGACGTGGTCTCGAAATCGCGCTGTCTGCGCAGTGATCTCAACTTCTTCAGCCTGGGGTGGCTGAATGACGCCGCCGGTGCGGCTCAAGAACCGGGCAAGTACATCGTGATGGCGGATCAGCAGCGGTGCCAAGGCCATGCTGAGCACCAGCGCGACCAGCATGGGTTGTACGACGGTCGCGGGAATCAGATGCTGCTGCAAGACCATGCCCAACAACAGCAGGGCGAACTCGCCGCCATGCCCCAACGCTATGCCCGTGCGCCAGGCATCGAGGGCGGATAGGCGCGTCGCCCGCAAGGCCAGGGTGTTGAGCCCGATCTTGACCGGCACCAGCACTGCCAGCCACGCCAACACCGTCAGCGGTGCCGAAAGAATCTGTGCTCCGTCCAACTGCAGGCCGATGGTCACGAAGAACACCCCCGACAACACATCGCGAAACGGTTTGAGGTGGCTTTCCATGTGGTGACGGAAGTCGCTCTCGCCCAGCACCATGCCGGCCAAAAACGCACCCAGGGCGGCGGATACGCCGACCGCGTGTGCAGCAGCGGCGGCAGCCACCACCACGCACAAGGAAACCAGCACGAAGGATTCTTCGTGGCCCTGCCGCGCCACCCAGCCCAGCAGGCCATGCAACAGACGACGGGAGGCGAGGGCCGCTGCCGCGAACAACATCAGCACGCCCAACACTTCGAGCAGCACGCTCTCGATCTTCGGCGACTCGCCGCGCGCCCAGATCGCCAGCAGGGCCAGCAGGGGCACGCTGGCCAGGTCCTGAAAGACCAGCACGGCGATGGCGCTGCGGCCGTGGCGGGTGGTGAGCTCGCCTTGGTCGGCCAGCTGTCGGCTGACCAGCGCCGTGGACGACATGGCCGCCGCAGTGCTGAGCAACGCAGCGCTCTGAACTGGCTGTCCCAGCCACATCAACATCAAGGTCAGTGGCGTGGCGACAGCGATCATCTGCAAGCTGCCGGACGCCAATACGGTTTTACGGGAAAGCCAGAAGTGCCCGAGGGAGAACTCCAGCCCAACCATGAACAGCAGCAGGGCCACGCCCAGCTCGGACAGAAAATCAAGCGCTTCTCCCGGCGCGACTACACCGCTGACCGACGGGCCCAGCAAGGCGCCGATGGCGAGGTAACCCAGCAAGGCGGGTACTCTGAACGCCGCCGTCGCCACCGCCGCGAGGCTGCATGCCGCCAGCAGGATCAGGGTGGCGCCGAGCAAGTCCTGCATCGGTCAGCGCCCCACCTGTGCAGATGCCCAGCGCACGATGTCCTGCGCGCCCAAGGCGCCGGCCTGACGCCCGATCTCCCGCCCACCCTGGAACAGGGCGAGCGTCGGAATGCTGCGGATGCCGAACTGCGCGGCCAGGTGGGGTTCTGCCTCGGTATTGACCTTGGCCAGCCTGACCCTGGGTTCGAGCTGGCGCGCCGCTTGCTGGAATTGCGGGGCCATCATCTTGCACGGCCCGCACCAAGGTGCCCAGAAATCGACCAACAGTGGCAGGTCGCTGCGCTCCACGTGGCGCGAAAACGTCGCCGTGGTCAACTCGATGGGTTCGCCCGTGAACAAGGGCTGCTGGCAGCGGCCGCAGTTGGGATGTTCCGATAGCTTCGCAGTCGGTACGCGGTTGATGGACTGGCAATGCGGACAGACGAGGTGAAGATCATTCTTCATGGTTCGCCTCCTTGGACCACAGTGAGGCTGCCGCGCTTCGGGTCACAGACAATGCCGACCAATCAACGCCTTGGAGCCAATCGTTCCCGTCTTTGCTTACTCCGGCCTCTTCCAAATGAGCAGCGATGAACGCTTCGGCCTGCATCAGCCACCTTTGGACAGTATCTTCCTTACTAGGAATCAGCAGGATTTCAGAGACGCTGCTGGCATCCAGCCCGTCCACACGGATAAGCAGAAAAATGCGCCGCCACAAACGCGGCATGTCCTTCAGCAGGTCGAATGCAAAAGCGAACTCGCTCGACCGATCAACTAGCTCCTCCTGTTCCGCGATCGTTGCGGCATCGGGATGCTGACTGTCAGCGATGATATCGGCCAGCCTGAGTGTGTCGTCGGGCTGATAAAATTCGAAGACTTCCTCTTCCACCATGGCCTCGGCGACGTCCTGGGCATCCGCTTCGACCGGCGCGTCCAGAGAAACGAATTCGCCAAATTGCCGGCTGTTTGCCACTTCGTGATCCAGGACGGCGAACAGATGCTTCAGAAGACCGAAGTAAGCCGCTTTTTCTTCCGGCACGGATTGCCATTCCACCTCAGCTTGGACAATCGCTTCATCCACCACGTCGCGCAGCGTCGGATAATCGCGCGGTAAATCGCCGACGGCACGCAGATAAGCCAGCTCACGCCTTGCGACAGCCTCAAGTTTCGACAGTAGAGGCATTCGGGTCACTTTGGCCTCATGGGCGGCTGACGCGGGTTTTGCGGCAATTCGCACCTTAAGCTCGCGCAAGCGAGCGCGTCGTGCTTTGCGCTTGATTTGGTCCTGAGCATGCAGCCGGTCAAAATGCTTCTTGGCCTGACGGAACAACGACTGTGCGAGCTTCCGCGCGAGGGGCGTCAGCTCGTCATGTGATGCAGTAACGCTGACAATCTTTTTGCCGGGCAGGTGCATATAGCCACTGGCCAGAAATTGCCGCTTGATCTTGTCGCGATCAAGGACGATTTGAAGTCGCACTGAATCTTTAGTGTGTTTGTCGAGCAATGGCTTGAGGGCGTGCTCGATCACATTTCCCAAAGCTCTCTGCCATGGTTCATGAAACTCTTTGTCGATAGCTCGATAGCTATATTGCATCTGCATGCATGACTCCTTTGATGTCATTTCTATGGAGGCACGAACCGAAAATGCTCATATCCATAGAATTTAGTTTGACCCGCTCTTATCCCTGGCGCGTTTTGCGAAGACGCCAACTCAAGAACAAAAGCGTGACACCAGAGACTGCCGCATAGAAGCCCAACAGCCAGCCTGCGGCCAGGAATGACTCGACCGGACGGGAAAAAAATATCCACAAGACGATAGCGCCAAGGACAATCGAGAGCAGTCCACTGAAGGCAAGCCAGATTTCACCCTTGATTTCTTGACGCAGCCGAACGGCGGCGGATATCTCCAGCACACCGGTGAAAATCGCCCAGAACCCCACGCTAGCCCATAAAAAAGAAGCCATGACCATCGTGGCGACCCAAGGAGCAACCAGGACGACGACGCCGGTAAGTATGCCGACAATGCCGCTGAACAGCAGCCAGCCCCAGCGCTCTTTTTTCTGGATATGGCGCACCGCTGCAACCAAGTTGAAAGCGCCATTGACCAAGGAAAATGCTCCGAACACTAAGGTCATGGCCAACAGAGCCGATTGCGGCATCCAGAACGCAAGGGCTGCGAAAATCAATGCCAAGACACCGCGCAACGCAAAAATCCACCAATTTTCGGTCAATGAACACAGTGTTTTGGTGGGCTCATCCGCACTGGAATCGGCGATGGTGTCTGTGTTCATGCTATATCTCCTAAAGATCTAATGGGGTGAAAAAGCAAACACTCCTGAGCCAAGAGAGGGGCGCGACGCGCCCCTCTTACGCCCTATCCAGCGGTTTCAGAACAACTTGGACAGCTTTGCCTTGATTTCATCGAGCCAGCCTTTTCCGCCGCCTCCCCCAGCCGTCTTTTGCTTGACTTTCTTGAGTTCAGCATACAGGGGCTCAAAGTCCTTCTTCTTTCCATAGCCCAGCAGTTCTGCCATTTCCAACTGCTGCCGCGCTTCTTTCAATAATGTCTCCAGGCGCTCATTGGACGCTTCGCTCCGCTGACCATCTTCTACCAAGGTCTCGGCGCGCTTCAGGAGCAGCCTGGCGCGCAGGGCGGGCAGCGGATGCACGCTGCGCGTCTCGACCAGCGTGCTGAGCGCTGCCTGCAGCGCGGCTTTGGCTTCTTCAATCTTGCCCTGATCGATCAGCGGCACGACTGACTTCACGGCTGCGGGATAGGACGCCAGAGGGATGTTGGTGACCGCGATCACGATTTCACTGGCCAGCAAAGCCAGCACGTGACGTGCCTGTTGCACCTCGCCATGTTTGAGGGCATCCAGCGCCTCGTCGGTCATCGCCTCAATGGTTTCCGTGTTGGCGAACAAGTCGTGCACGATGGTGCGCACATCAACGGGGGCCAGGGCGAGCGTGGGTTCGCGCGCAACGATCAGCTCCAGCTTTCCCGTCACTTCGGCCAGCGTTGCCAATGCGCGTGCAGCGTCCTTGCCGTCAAGTGCGGCCAGCGCTGATTTGGTCAGCGCCAAGGCCGAGACGGCCTCATCGAGGACTTGTTTACGTTTGTCTGCCGCCTGCGAGTCCGTTTCCTTCTGAACCTCAGGCTGTACCTCCGTGACGACTTCAGGCTTGGCCTCTGGACTGACAGGAAGGCTGCTTACCGCGGCCTGTTCGTTTATTTCTTTGTTCGTCGCATTGGGATTCGATGTTTGCTCGTTCATGGTGATATGCCTCGTATGAGTTAGTGAAAATAGGCGAATCTATTGGGGCTGACTGCGAACATCGCGAGACTGACCGACAGAGCAGTCAGCCCCTTCATCACCTCAAAACAGCGTTTGGATGCGCGTCTTCAACTCGTCGAACCATCCCTTGCCGCTTTTGCCACCAGCCGACTTTTGCTCAATGGACTTCACCTGATCGAAGATGGGCTTGAAGTCCGCCTTCTTGCCATAACCCAGGATCTGCGCCAGCTCGATTTCCGTGCGCACGTAGGCCAGCAGGGCGCTGAGCTCCTCGCTCTGTTTGGCATCGCGCTTGTCGGTCTCGGCCAGCTTTTCCGCTTTTGCCATCGCGGCTTCGGCCCGTAGCACGGGCAGAGGAAAGGCGACCGAGGTCACCACCAGCGTGTTCAGTGCTCGGGCGAGTTCCGCCTTGGCGTCGTCGATCTTGCCGCTGTCGATGAGCCGTGCGGCCGACTTGATCGCTGCCGGGTACGTTGCCATCGGCAGGTTGTCGGTTTCGATCACGATTTCGCTGGCAAGATTGGCAACAATGGGCCGTGCCTTTTGCACCTCGCCATCATCCAACAACTCCCGAGACAACTCGACCGCTTTCTTTACCGATTCCACGTTGGCGTGGATGTCATGGGTGATGACGCGTGCATCGACGGGCGCCAAAGCAAGTTTTGGGTCACGCGCCAATACCAGTTCCAGCTTTCCGCTGGCCAGTTCCAGCGCAGCGAGCGCCTCCTTGGTCTTCCTTGCATCAAGGAGGATCAATGCCTCATGGGTCTTGGCCAGCGCAGTGATTGCATCTTGGGCGAGTTCGGCGCGCTTTTTCGCGGCTTCCCGGACGACCTTGTCATCTACCTGTGGCAGCGCCGCTTTGGATGCGGCAGAGTGTGCTGCAGCACCTGGACTAGAACCTGCCGCCGATTGGGCCAGGGCCGGTCCGCTCAGTCCGACGACGACCGCCAGGGCAAGTGCGGAGAAGGTTGATTGGGGCTGTTTGATATTCATGATCTTGGGCTCCTAATTAAAGTTAGTTGACTGAGATTTCAATCTGTTTCGGTTTGGCTTGCTCGGCCTTGACAAGCCGCACTTCCAGCGCGCCGTCTTTCATCGAAGCCGTCACCTTGGTCGGATCAACGTTGTCAGGCAAGACAAAGCTGCGCACAAAGCGGCCATACGCACGTTCGATGCGGTGGAACTTCTTGCCCTGCTCCTCTTTCTCCAGTTTGCGCTCGCCGCTGATGGTGAGCACACCGTTTTCCGCGCTGACGCGCACGGCATCCTTGGGGACCTCCGGCAGATCCAGTTTGAGGATGAATGCGTTCTCATCCTCGCTGATGTCCACCATTGGCGCCCAGTCCGCCGTGGTCATGGCTTCGTTGCTGGTACGGGCGCCCTGTCGCTGGGGTGTCCGTCCCAACATCGTCGCCAGGCGGTCTTGCAATTCATCCAGTTCCCGGAAGGGGTCCCACGGAGTCAATGCAGACATATCGGTTCTCCTTGAACAATTCCGGCGAATTGGATGACGCACTGAACAGAGCCGTCGGTTTACTCTGAATGGTTCTTACTACAGTTTTCAGTTCCGAACAAGTCCTTGAGTCAATTGACGGATATCGCTTTCGTCGAGCGTTTCCCGCGCCAGCAGCTCGCGCGCACAACGCTCCAGCACCGCGCGGTTGGTGTCGAGGATCCGGTAGGCGCGCTCGAACACGCCCATCACGATGTCGCGGATGGCCTGATCGATGCGCGCCTGGGTCGATTCGGCCACCCGGCAGCCGCCGTGGGCCAGTTCCGGTGTATCGAGAAAGCGTGGCCGCTGCGCCTCGAAGGCGATGTAGCCCAGTCCTTCGTCCATGCCAAAGCGGGTGATCATGTCGCGGGCAATGTCGGTGGCCCGTGCGAGGTCATCGGCAGCCCCGGTGGACAGCTCGCCGAACACGAGCTTCTCGGCCGCACGACCGCCCAGCACGGCGATCTTGTGTTCCAGAGCGGCGCGCGTCATCAGGAAGCGGTCTTCGGTGGGGCGTTGCAGCGTGTAGCCCAGCGCGCCGATGCCGCGCGGGATGATCGAGATCTTGTGCACGGGGTCGGTGCCGGGCAGCGCCAGCGCCGCCAGCGCATGGCCCATCTCGTGATAGGCCACGGTTTCCCGCTCCTTCGGATTGAGCACACGGTTCTTCCTTTCCAGGCCGGCCACGATGCGCTCGATGGCGGCGGTGAAGTCTTGCAGTTCCACAGCCTGCGCCTTGCGCCGCGTCGCGTTCAGCGCTGCTTCGTTCACGAGATTGGCCAGATCAGCGCCGGAAAAGCCGGTGGTCAGCGCCGCCACCTGTTCGAGATCGATATCCTGAGCCAGCGTCACCTTCTTGACGTGGACTTTCAGGATGTCCAGCCGTCCCTTCTTGTCGGGCCGGTCCACCAGCACCTGGCGGTCGAAGCGACCGGCGCGAAGCAAGGCCTGATCGAGGATCTCCGGCCGGTTGGTGGCAGCGAGGATGATCAGCCCCACCGAACTGTCGAAGCCGTCCATCTCCGTGAGCAGCTGGTTGAGGGTCTGTTCGCGCTCGTCGTGGCCGCCGATGGGGCCGCCGACACCGCGCGCGCGGCCCAGTGCGTCGAGTTCGTCGATGAAGATGATGGCCGGCGCCTGCCCGCGCGCCTGCTCGAACAGGTCGCGCACGCGCGCCGCACCCACGCCGACGAACATCTCGACGAACTCCGAGCCTGAGATGGAGAAGAACGGCACCCCGGCCTCGCCCGCCACGGCCTTGGCCAGTAGGGTCTTGCCCGTGCCCGGTGGGCCGACCAGCAACACGCCCTTGGGAATGCGCGCCCCGAGCCGTCCATACTCCTGCGGATTCTTGAGGAAATCGACGATCTCAACCAACTCCGCCTTGGCTTCATCGACGCCAGCGACATCGGCAAAGGTCACGCCAGTGTTCCTCTCCATGAACACCTTGGCGCGGCTCTTGCCGATGCTCAGGAACCCGCCCATGCCCTGCTTCTCGGCAAAGCGGCGGAACAGGAAGAACCAGACGCCGAAGAAGGCCACCCCCGGCAAGATCCAGGACAGGATGTCGCGCAGCCAAGTGCTTTCCACCACGCGGGCATAGGGCACGTCGTATTTCGACAGCCGCTCGGCGAGATCGGGCTCGACGCGCGTGGCCACGAGTGTGGCTTTGCCACGACTGTCCGGCGATTTCAGACGCCCGGTCACCGTGCGGTCCGACACCAGCACCTCGGCGCCGCCCCCCCCGGCCAGCGCCTTTTCGAATTCGCTGTAGGGCACGGGCTCGACGGTCTGCGCCGCCTGCAAGTAGTTTTGCAGCGTCAAGAGCAACAGGCCGGCGACGATCCAGTAGCCGATGTTCCATTGATCTTTCTTTTCCAAGGGCCGTGTTCCGCGAAGGTCGTGTCGCTAAAGAACGGGGGTGAACAGACGGGCCGCGCCGTCACGCAAACGGATGGCCAGCGAGCGGGAGCGCAGTGCCACCACTGATACTTCGTCGGACTCATGAAGGGCGGCATCGAAGAGCGCCTCCAGCTGTGTGCACAGCGTGGCGTCGTAGACCTCGACATTGAACTCGAAGTTGAGGCGCAGGCTGCGCGCGTCCCAGTTGGCCGAACCCAGGCAACACCATCGGCCATCGACCAGCATCAGCTTGGTGTGATCGAAGGGGCCCTGCCGCTCGAAGATGCGTACACCGTGCTCCATCACCTGCCAGTAGTGGGCGCGCGCAGCCCACTGCACCGTAGGATGGTCGCAGCTCGCGGGTGTCAGCACCTCGACACGCACGCCGCGCATCGCGGCCGTGCTCAGCGCCGCGATCATCGGCTGATCGGGGACGAAGTAAGGTGTCCAGATGCGCACCGAATGCTTCGCGGCGCTCAAAGCGCCCATGAAGGTCCAGCGCATCCGGTCCAGGGCGTCATCGGGACCGGCCTCGATGCCGCGCGCCCAAGAGTTTCCTTGTTCATCAGCCGTTGCGGGCGATTCGCCCCAGAAACCCTCGCTGAGCCGCTCGCCCGTGGTATCGCACCAATCATCGGTGAAGCACCCCATCAGATGCGCAACCACTGGCCCGCGCAGACGAAAGTGCAAATCGTGACAGGCCTGGCCCGGCGCATCGGGCCGCCAATACGTGCTGCAGATGTTCATGCCACCGGTGAAACCTGTCTCGCCATCGATCACCAGCAGCTTGCGGTGATTGCGCAGATGCGCGGCATGCAGGCGCGCGGGAATCAACGTCGGGTTGAACGTCGCCGCCGGAACGCCGGCGCGTTGCAAGGCGCGGTAGGCGCTGCGGTGCGTCCAGCGGGCAGAGACGTCGTCGATCAGCACCCGCACTTGCACGCCGCGCTCATGAGCCCGGCGCAGCGCATCGACGAACTGCGCCCCGATGCCTTGGCTGTCGAAGATGTACGAGGCCAGGGCGACGCTGTACCGCGCCGATTCGATGGCGGCGAGCATGGCCGGGTAGGCCTGCTCGCCATCGACAAGCGGCTCGGTGCGGTTGCCGCCGGTCAGCGACTGGCCGGTGGCGCGTCCCACCAGGTGCGCCAGACCGGCAAGCGGCGCCGAAACAGCCTCGGGCATCGTGGGCGAGAGGCCTTGCCGAACAGCATGATCTGCTCCCGGAAAAAGCCGCCGCGCCCGCCGCTGGTAACGGTTGATGCCGAACAGCCCATACAGCAGCGAACCGCCCAGCGGCAACAAGGCGATCAGCAGTACCCACAGCGTGGCCGATCGCGGGTCACGCTTGTAGATGATCGCGTGCCCCGCTGTGGGGATAGCGACCGCCAGCGACACGAGGGTGGCTGCCAATGTCAGCCCGTTGGGGTCGGACACGACAGCCTCCCATCGCTCAAGATTCGCCGCCCGCTGACTTCTTCTTGCGCTTAGGCTTGCTCTCGCCGTTCGGCGGTGCCTCGGCCACGTTCGCGGCATCGGGCTTATCAGGCTCGGCCGGCTGCGCGGGTGGCTCCTTGCGCTCGAAGACGACGCGTTCGGCCTTGTCGTCCCAGCGGGCGCTGGCGTGATCGCCCTTGCCGATACCGCCACCCAGCATCTCGCGCGCCAATGCGGTCTCCAGTTCGCTGCGGATCAGCCGCTTGAGCTCGCGCGCTCCGAACTCGGGTTTGTAGCCTTCCTCTGCGAAGTGGTCGATCAAGGTCTGATCGAAGCTGAGCGTCACGCCCTGGCTGGCGGCGTTGCGGGCCACGCGATCGAGCTGCAGGCCGACGATATGGCGGATCTCCTCCTTGCCCAGCGCATGGAAGACGATGATCTCGTCGATACGGTTGAGAAACTCGGGCCGGAAGTGGCCGCGCAACACGTCCATCACCTCGGCCTTGGTCTTTTCGTACTCCTCGCCGGCCGCACCACGCGCCTTGAGACGACGCTGGATGATGTCCGAGCCCAGATTCGAGGTGGCGATGATGATGGTGTTGGTGAAATCCACCACCCGGCCCTTGCCGTCGGTGAGCCGGCCGTCGTCGAACACCTGCAGCAGGATGTTGTAGACGTCGGGGTGCGCCTTTTCGATCTCGTCGAGCAGCAGCACGCTGTAGGGCTTGCGGCGCACCTTCTCGGTGAGCTGGCCGCCCTCGTCGTAGCCCACATAACCCGGAGGCGCGCCCACCAGGCGTGCCACGGTATGGCGTTCACCGTACTCGGACATGTCGATGCGCAGCAGCGCACCCTCATCGCCATAGACGGACTCGGCCAGTGCCTTGGCGAGTTCGGTCTTGCCCACACCCGTCGGCCCGAGGAACAGGAAGGTGGCCACTGGCTTGCTGCCTTCGCGCAGGCCCGCGCGCGACAGCCGCACGGCATCGGCCACGGCACGTACTGCTTCGTCCTGTCCCACCAGGCGCTCATGCAGCCGCTGTTCCAGATGCAGCAGCTTCTCGCGTTCTTCCACCGTCAGCTCGTTGACCGGGATGCCGGTCAGCCGCGAGACGATCTGCGCCACGTGCTCTGCCTTGACCTCGGCGCTGCCCGAGGCGCGCTCGCGCTCCCAATCCTCGACGAGCTTCTTTAGTTCGGCCTCTTTGGCCTCGATGCGCTTGCCGAGCTCGGAAGCCTTCTCGTACTGCTTGCGCGAGGCCACGTAATCCTGTTCGCGCCGCAACTGATGCAGTTCGGCCTCCAGCTCTTGCACGGCCACCGGGCGGGCCGTGGCCGACAGCTTCACGCGTGCGGCCGCCTGGTCGAGCAGGTCGATGGCCTTGTCGGGCAAAAAGCGCGCGGTGATGTAGCGATCGGACAACTCGGCGGCGGCAATGATCGCGTCCTCGGTGATGCTGACCTTGTGGTGGGCCTCGAAGGTGTCGCGCAGGCCGCGCAAAATCATCATGGTCTGCGCTACCGTCGGCTCGGGCACCATCACCGGCTGGAAGCGACGCTCCAGCGCGGCATCCTTTTCGATGTACTTCTGATACTCGTTGAGCGTGGTGGCGCCGATCAGGTTCAGCTCGCCGCGCGCCATCATCGGCTTGAAGACGTTGGCCACGTCCAGCCCGCCTTCGCCGCCACCTTGGCCGGCACCGACGATGGTGTGCACCTCGTCGATGAAGAGAATCAGCTCCCCCTGGTGCTCGGTCACTTCCTTGAGCACCTTCTGCACGCGCTCCTCGAACTCGCCGCGGTACTTGGCGCCGGCCACCATGGCATTGATGTTGAGTTCGACCAGGCGCTTGTCACGCAGCGTTTCGGGCACTTCGCCTGCGACCATGCGCTGCGCCAGCCCTTCGACGATGGCGGTCTTGCCGACGCCGGGTTCGCCGATCAGCACCGGGTTGTTCTTCTTGCGCCGGGCCAGCACTTCGATGGTCGTCTCGATCTCCTGCGCGCGACCGATGACCGGATCGAGCTTGCCCTCGCGCGCCATCTTGGTGAGGTCGCGCGAATACTTGTCGAGTTCCGGCGTATTGGTCGGCGTCTCGGCACGGCCGTCCTCGGCCCCCTTGCCGACCACCTTGCTCACCTGCTGGCGCAGCGCCTGCGGCGTGAGCCCGTAGCGGCGCAGCAGGTTGGCTGCCAAGCCTTCGCCTTCTTCGGCCAGGCCGATCAGAAAGTGCTCTGGCCCCACATAGGAATGACTCAACTCGTTGGAGGCCACGAAGGCTCGGCTGAGCGCATCCTTGACACGTGGCGACACGCCGATCTCGCCTTCGAACGGCTTGTCGCCACGCTTGGCTTCGGATTCGATCTGCCGTTTGAGGTCATCGACCTTGATCTTGAACTGCCCTAAGATGGTATTGACCACGTCGCTGTCGGTCAGCGCCAGCAGCAGGTGTTCGGTATCGACTTCGGGCCGGCCGAACTCGGCAGCATGTTTGGCGGCTTCCTGCAACAGGGCCTCAGACTGTTCGCTGATACGGCTGGCCAGCCCACTGCCGCGGCGGCGCGCCGTGCCCGCCGTTGCGGGAGCGGATTCGCCGAAAGACGCATCGACCACTTCGTCGGCATCAGCCGCCACGGACGGTGCATCGTCACCGATGCGGAAGAAGTCGCTGCCGAGGAAGTCTTCGAACAAACCGCTGCGCGAGCCAAACAGAGCCTCCAGCGGCGAGACGGTGCGCTTTTGCTGGCGCGCCAGTTGGCGATAGTGATCGTCACACAACAGCATGGTGCTGTGGCGACCATTGAGATTGGCTTCCACCCGCACCGTGGCGGGTTGGCCGCAGACTTGGCATTGTTTTCTGGCCATGCTGATGCTCCTGAGAGGGTTAACTGGGCGAGGCACCGCAGATCAAGGCGCCTCGCCCTTCACTTGGTTTCTTGCAAAGGACTAGCCGGTGGGCGTCAGCCATTGATCGGGATCGAGCGCCCCTGCGTGGGCGTACTGGCCTCGCGCTTGTCCATCGTTATCGTGAGCACGCCGTTCTTGAAAGCGGCCTTGATCGTGTCCTGGTTGGCATCGGCCGGCAGGTTCAGAGCGCGCTGAAAGCTGCCGTAGGAGCGCTCCACCCGGTGGAAACCACCGTCTTTGGTTTCCTGCTCCTGACGCTTTTCACCGCGCACCAGCAACACATCGTTATCGAGCGTGATTCGAATGTCCTTTTCCTCGACGCCGGGTACTTCCAGGGCGATCGTGTACTGCTTGTCCGTTTCCTGGATGTCCAGCGCCGGCTTCAGCATGCCCGGCCACTCCGACGGCCAGCGTGGCATGGCCAGCGTCGGGAAACCGAATCCTCGAAACGCGTCGTCAAACAGGCGGTCGATCTCGCGATGCAATTGCAGAATGGGACTGACGGGCCCACCCGCCACCGACAGGTCATTGCGCTGCACCGGCAGCGAGGCAGTGCTCTGTTGTTCTTCCTGCTCCTTCTTGAACCAGTTCCAGGGAGCCAGTTTCTTTAAATCAATGTCCATGTCACACCTCAAGAAGAAAAATTGAAGACTCTCGCTCACTCCGTTTGCCTGCGGCGACGGACAGCGCGCCCAGACGACACGGAGTGTTCCGCTGACTTTGGCTGCTCATCTGTGCGTATCACCTCCTTCTTTCTGCCTGCTTGGATCTGATCATTGATCCATCGATCGATTTCACTTTGACGAAACCGCCACGTCCCGCCGACCTTGAAGGCCGGAATTTCCCCGTGCGCGGCGAGCCGGTAAAGCGTCCGCTTGCCGACTTTCAAGTAGGCAGCCAACTCGTCGAGTGTGAAGATCGCCTGCTGGCGCGCTGTCATACCACCCCCACAAGTTCCGTCGTCACGCGGCCTCGCCTGAGGAAGTTCTTGCAAGACTTTGCAAGATAGTGCGCCTAGAATGCCGAAAGTCAAGAGTCAACATCCAGCGATCTGCTGGCCGGGGTTCTACCCCGAAATCACGGACGGTTGTAAAAGGGCTGAGAACTTCTGGTCTTGCCTGGCGACCCTTCGTCGCATCCTCGGGTTGTGGAACCGCTCGATGTATTCGAA
>NZ_JBRREH010000105.1:0-15017 GCF_056760175.1 Stenotrophomonas sp. STEN021
TTTACCCTCGCGGATTGGTTTTGGTTTGGTTTTTGGCCTCCCCACAAAACCCCGGCCCCCCCCCCCCCCCCTTTCTCCCGCTTGCGGGAGAAGGTGCCCGAAGGGCGGATGAGGGGGCCTTTGATTTGGATTTGGCTTTTCAAGCAAATGCTTGCCCTCACCCCTCTCCCGCAGGCGGGAGAGGGGCTTCAAGCGCAAGCCAAAGCCAGAGCAAAACCAAAACAGAAAACCCGGCTTTCGCCGGGCTTTCCTCAAACATCAGCCACCTGCAAAGCCTTACTCGCCCGCGGCGTGACGCTCTTCAGCTTCAAGAATCTTCTGCTGATCGAAGAAGGCCATGATGTCCTTCATGATCGGCCAGGTGCCTTCACGACCCAGCGCCGATACCAGATACCACGGGCCGGTCCAACCCAGCTCCTTGATGATCTGCTCAGCCGCCGCCTTGGCTTCATCTTCGAACATCAGGTCAGCCTTGTTCAGCACCAGCCAACGCGGCTTCTCCAGCAGCCCCGGGTCATGCTTGCCCAGCTCGCGCTCGATCGCACGCACCTGCTCAACCGGGGAAATGCCTTCAACACCACCCTCCATCGGCGAGATGTCGACGAGGTGCAACAACAAACGAGTGCGCTGCAGATGGCGCAGGAACTGCGCACCCAGGCCGGCACCGTCAGCCGCACCTTCGATCAGGCCCGGAATATCGGCGATCACGAAGCTGCGGTAATTCTCGACCTTCACCACACCCAGGTTCGGGTACAAGGTGGTGAACGGGTAATCAGCCACCTTCGGCGTCGCCGCCGACACGGCACGGATCAAGGTGCTCTTGCCCGCATTCGGGAAGCCCAGCAGGCCAACGTCGGCCAGCAGCTTCAGCTCCAGCTTGAGCAGGCGCTCTTCACCCTCTTCACCCGGCAGCGCCTGACGCGGCGCGCGGTTGGTGGAGCTCTTGAAGTGCATGTTGCCCAGGCCGCCCTTGCCGCCCTTGGCCACCAGCAGGCGATCGCCATGCGTGGTCATGTCGCCAATGACTTCGTCGGTGTCGACATTCATCACCACGGTACCGACCGGCACGGTGATGACCAGGTCTTCGCCGCCCTTGCCATAGGCCTGGCGGCCCATGCCATTCTCGCCACGCTGTGCCTTGAAAATGCGGTCATGGCGGAAGTCGACCAGGGTGTTCAGGTTTTCGTCGGCACGTATCCAGACGCTGCCGCCATTGCCGCCATCGCCACCATCCGGACCACCGAGCGGAATGAACTTTTCGCGGCGAAAGCCGATACAGCCATTGCCGCCTTTGCCAGCGATGACTTCGATCTCCGCTTCGTCTACAAGTTTCATGAATTTAACGCCGGGATTAGGAAATGGGGATTGGGGAATAGCAGAAGCAGGTACAGCCCATTATCGGCCCTGCACCCCGGAATGTCGGGGTTCCAACGAAAAACCCCGCCGAAGCGGGGCTCTCGTCAGCAGCCCACACCGGAGTATGGGCGGCTTGCGCGTACGGAATTAAGCTTCCGTGACAACGCTGACGGTACGGCGCTTGTTGGCACCCTTCACCGTGAACTCAACCTTGCCATCGACCAGCGCGAACAGCGTGTGGTCACGACCCAGGCCGACGCCTGCACCCGGGTGGAACTGGGTGCCGCGCTGACGCACGATGATGTTGCCAGCTTCGATGGCCTGGCCACCGAAGATCTTGACGCCGAGGTATTTCGGGTTGGAATCGCGACCGTTGCGCGAGGAACCTACGCCCTTTTTATGTGCCATGACGGATTCTCCTTAGCAATTAGCCGGCGATGCCGGTGATTTCGATTTCGGTGTAGTACTGACGGTGACCCTGACGCTTCATGTGGTGCTTGCGGCGACGGAACTTGATGATCCGGACCTTGTCGGCGCGGCCATGGGCCACAACCTTGGCGGTCACCGAAGCGCCCTTCAGCGCGTCACCCAGCTTGATGCCGTCGGCATCGCCGAGCATCAGGATGTTGTCGAACTTGATCTCGTTGCCAGCTTCGACTTCGAGTTTTTCCACGCGCAGGGTTTCACCCTGAACGACGCGGTACTGCTTACCGCCAGTTACCAGAACTGCATACATGACCAGAC
This sequence comes from Stenotrophomonas sp. STEN021, assembly GCF_056760175.1. Lineage (NCBI taxonomy): Bacteria > Pseudomonadati > Pseudomonadota > Gammaproteobacteria > Lysobacterales > Lysobacteraceae > Stenotrophomonas > Stenotrophomonas sp. STEN021. Next base: position 2,101 of record NZ_JBRREH010000105.1, read on the forward strand.
TTCCTCTGTAGTTATTGTGGTCGCCTTGCCCGCCATCGAGGGCGGACAGAAGCGGGATTTTACCGGGCAGACCGGCCCCGGGTCAACCCGCCCCCGGCTCTGACACGGCGCGACTGAATCCCGGTTCAGCCCCGGCCCCGGCACCCGGCCCACTGGCGGGAAACAGCACTGGCAAAACTGGCAATTGCCCCCAAATCACAAGGCCGCTAGGCTGATTGACTGCCGTCAGCGACGCCCCCACACATCCTGCTTCCGGCCCAGCCGGCAGCGCTCCAAATCGGATTTCCCATGGCGATGGATTTCATCCGCATCCGCGGTGCGCGGACGCACAATCTCAAGAACATCGATCTCGACCTGCCCCGCGACAAATTGATCGTGATCACCGGCCTGTCCGGTTCGGGCAAGTCCTCGTTGGCGTTCGACACCATCTATGCCGAGGGCCAGCGCCGCTATGTCGAGTCGCTGTCGGCGTATGCGCGGCAGTTCCTGAGCGTGATGGAAAAGCCCGACCTGGATCACATCGAAGGCCTGTCGCCGGCGATCTCCATCGAGCAGAAGTCGACCTCGCACAACCCGCGCTCGACCGTCGGCACCATCACCGAGATCTACGACTACCTGCGCCTGCTGTACGCGCGCGTCGGCAGCCCGCGCTGCCCGGACCATGGCTACCCGCTGGAAGCGCAGACCGTCAGCCAGATGGTCGACCAGGTACTGACCCTGGATCCGGAGCAGCGCTACATGCTGCTGGCGCCGGTCATCCGCGATCGCAAGGGCGAGCATGCGCAGGTCTTCGACCAGCTGCGCGCGCAGGGTTTCGTGCGCGTCCGCGTCGATGGCGAACTGTACGAAATCGATGAAGTTCCGGCGCTGACCCTGCGCCAGAAGCACACCATCGAGGCCGTGGTTGATCGTTTCCGCCCGCGCGAAGACATCAAGCAGCGCCTGGCCGAAAGCTTTGAGACCGCGCTCAAGCTGGGCGATGGCATGGCCACGGTGATGACCCTGGATGCCGCCGACAGCACGCCGCAGCTGTTCTCCTCCAAGTACAGCTGCCCGGTTTGCGATTACGCGCTGCCGGAGCTGGAACCGCGCCTGTTCTCGTTCAACTCGCCGGTCGGCGCCTGCCCGGGCTGCGATGGGCTGGGCGTGGCCGAGTTCTTCGACCCGAACCGCGTGGTCGTGCATCCGGAGCTGTCGCTGGCCGCCGGTGCGGTGCGTGGCTGGGACCGTCGCAATGCCTACTACTTCCAGCTGATCGCCTCGCTGGCCAAGCACTACAAGTTCGATGTGGACGCCAGCTGGCAGTCGCTGCCGGACAACGTGAAGCAGGCCGTGCTGTACGGCAGCGGCGAAGAGCAGATCACCTTCACCTATTTCACCGAAGCCGGTGGTCGCAACCAGCGCAAGCACCGCTTCGAAGGCATCATCCCCAACCTTGAGCGCCGTTACCGTGAGACCGAATCGCCGGCCGTGCGCGAGGAACTGGCCAAGTACATCAGCTCAAGGCCATGCCCCGAGTGCAAGGGCGCGCGCTTGAACAAGGCGGCGCGCAACGTGTTTGTCGCCGACCGCCCGCTGCCGGAAATCGCGGTGCTACCGATCGACGAAGCCAAGCGCTTCTTCAGCGAACTGAGCCTGCCTGGTTGGCGTGGCGAGATCGCCACCAAGATCGTCAAGGAGATCGGTGAGCGACTCGGCTTCCTGGTCGACCTCGGCCTGGATTACCTCACCCTGGAGCGCAAGGCCGACACCTTGTCCGGCGGTGAAGCGCAGCGCATTCGTCTTGCCTCGCAGATCGGTGCCGGTCTGGTCGGGGTGATGTATGTGCTCGACGAGCCGTCCATCGGCCTGCACCAGCGCGACAACGAACGCCTGCTCGGCACCCTCACCCGCCTGCGCGACCTGGGCAATACGGTGATCGTGGTCGAACACGACGAGGACGCGATCCGTCTTGCAGATTACGTGGTCGATATCGGCCCCGGCGCCGGTGTACACGGCGGTGAAATCGTCGGCCAGGGCCAGCTGCAGGACCTGCTGGATGCACCGCGCTCGCTGACCGGCCAGTACCTGTCAGGCAAGCGCCGCATCGAGATCCCCGCACGTCGCCACAAAGCCAACCCGAAGATGACGCTGCGCCTGCGCGGCGCCAGTGGCAACAACCTGAAGAACGTGGACCTGGATGTGCCATCCGGCCTGTTGACCTGCGTGACCGGCGTGTCCGGCTCAGGCAAGTCGACCCTGATCAACGACACCTTGTTCTCGCTGGCCGCCAACGAGATCAACGGTTCTTCGCATCCGATTGCACCGTACAAGAGCGTCGAAGGCCTGGATCTGTTCGACAAGGTCGTCGACATCGACCAGTCGCCAATTGGCCGCACCCCGCGCTCCAATCCGGCGACCTATACCGGTCTGTTCACCCCTCTGCGCGAGCTGTACGCGCAGGTGCCTGAAGCGCGCGCGCGCGGTTATTCGCCGGGCCGTTTCAGCTTCAACGTGCGTGGCGGCCGCTGCGAAGCCTGCCAGGGCGATGGCCTGATCAAGGTGGAAATGCACTTCCTGCCGGACGTGTACGTGCCTTGTGACGTCTGCCACGGCAAACGCTACAACCGCGAGACGCTGGAGATCCTCTACAAGGGCTACAACATCAACGACGTGCTGCAGATGACGGTCGAAGATGCCTTGCGCCTGTTCGAGCCGGTGCCATCGATTGCACGCAAGCTGGAAACGTTGATGGACGTCGGTCTGAGTTACATCAAGCTGGGCCAGAGCGCGACCACGCTGTCCGGTGGTGAAGCACAGCGCGTGAAGCTGTCCAAGGAACTGTCGCGCCGCGATACCGGCCGCACTCTTTACATCCTCGACGAGCCGACCACCGGCCTGCATTTCCACGACATCGAAGCCCTGCTCGGCGTGCTGCACAAGCTGCGCGACGAAGGCAACACCGTGGTGGTGATCGAGCACAACCTGGACGTGATCAAGACCGCGGACTGGATCGTCGATCTTGGTCCGGAAGGCGGCCATCGCGGCGGCACGGTGCTGGTCACCGGCACGCCGGAAGACGTGGCGGCACATCCAGACTCCTACACCGGCCAGTTCCTGGCCAAGATGCTGCCCTCGACCAGCGCGCGCCCGGAACAACCGGCGGCTGTGGCCAACAAGCCTGACGCGCGCCCGCCGCGCAAGGAAAAGCCAGCCAAGAAAACGGCGGCCAAAAAGGCTGCCGCCCCCGCCAAGAAGAAGGCTGCAAAATGAGCAACGAACACAAGCAACTGGCCCGCGTACCGATCAGCGTGCGCTGGCGCGACATGGACTCGATGGGCCACGTCAACAACGCAAAGTACGTGTCCTACCTGGAAGAAGCGCGCGTACGCTGGATGCTGGGCGTGGAAGGCGTGTCGATGACCGACCGCATCGCCCCAGTGGTGGCCAACACCAACATCAATTACCGCCTGCCGATCGTGTGGCCGAACGATATCGTGGTCGAGTTGTTTGTCGAGCGCCTGGGCAACAGCAGCGTGACCATTGGTCACCGCATCGTTGACCAGAAGGACGACAGCAAGCTGTATTCGGACGGCAATGTGGTGGTCGTCTGGATGGATACGCAGACCGGGAAAAGTGCGCCGTTGCCGGAGGCTGTGCGGGGTGCTTCGAGCTGAGACGCACCTGACCCTTCTCCCTCCGGGAGAAGGTACCCCGAAGGGGCGGATGAGGGCTGGTTCAGCGCTGGCGTTGCGAGCAGCGCGGTGCTTCGCCCGCACCCTCTCCCCAACCCCTCTCCCGGCGGGAGAGGGGCTTGAGCTGCAGTTGCGGGCTTGGCGTCGACCTGCCGCATCCGCGCAGCCCTATTTCAAAGCAACCTTCGGAAAATCCACCGGCACATCCAACGCCACGTTGATGTAGTTGGTGAACAGATTCAGCGCCACATGCGCGAGAATCTCGACAATCTGCTCGTCACCGAAGCCCGCGCTGCGCAAGTCCGCCACATCGGCATCGTCCAGCTGCGCACGCCGTTCCACCACTTTCAGCGCAAAGCGCAATGCCGCCGCAGTGCGTGCGTCTTCGGACTGGCCCGACTGTGCCGACGCCATCTCAGCGGCAGTAGCACCCGCCTTCTGCCCCAGCACGGTATGCGCCGCCAGGCAGTACTCGCAGCGGTTGCTGTTGGCGATGGCGACGGCGATCTGCTCGCCGAGCTTGCTGCCAAGGCTGCCCTTGCCCAGCGCGCCAAACGCAGCCCACATGCTCTGCAACGCAGCCGGGGAGTTGGACACCGCCTTGAACATGTTCGGCGTCGCGCCGAAAGCCTGGTGGATCTGCGCCAGCAGCGGCTGGCTGGCGGCGGGGGCGGTCTTGGTCTCTAGATTGACGCGTGACATGACGATCTCCTGATCGGTTGGGGTGATTGCCGGGCTGCCAGCCCGTGAAAGAAGTATCCCGCCCGAATCGGAACCATTTGATACGATCAGTCCACCAAACAGACCAATTGATACAGATGAGCAACCTTCCACCCGTGGATCGCTTGGCAAGCGTCCTGGAAAATTTCCGCTTCCAGGCGCAGCTGTTCCACTCCGGCCCGCTATGCGGACTGACCAGCTTCGATGCGAGTGAAGGCCACGCCTATCTGCACGTGCTGCGGCGTGGCCAGCTTGAGGTCAGCCACCCCGGCAGCCGCGACATCCCTGCTTCGATGCACTTCGAGGAGCCGACGCTGCTGTTCTATCCGCGCCCACTCAGCCACCGCTTCCACAACCCGCCACGCGAGGGTGCCGATTTCACCTGTGCACGCCTGGACTTCGATGGCGGCATCGCCCATCCGCTGGTGCGTGGACTGCCGTCGCTGATTGCATTGCCATTGACGCGCATCCCCGGCCTGGCGATGACACTCGAACTGCTGTTCAACGAAACCGACAACGTCCGCTGCGGCCAGCGCCTGCTGACCGATCGGCTGTTCGAAGTCGTGGTCATCCAACTCCTGCGCTGGCTGCTGGATCATCCACAGGAAGCAGGAATACCCGCCGGCTTCATCACCGGCCTGTCGGATCCGCGCTTGTCGCGTGCGCTGGCAGCGATGCATGACAAACCCGGTGAAAGCTGGACACTCAGCAGTCTCGCCGAACAGGCAGGCATGTCGCGCACCGCCTTCGCCAACAGTTTTCGCGACATCGTCGGACAGACACCACTGGACTACCTCACCGATTGGCGCATCGCCTTGGCCCAGCGCCGGCTGCGGCAAAGGCGGCCGATAAAGACCTTGGCCGCCGAACTGGGCTATGCCAATGCCTCGGCACTGTCGCGCGTGTTCAGCGCAAAAACCGGAATGTCACCGCGCGACTGGTTGAAGCAAGCCGGGGCCTGATCAACGCGCAGGCGCTTCGCGTCGTACCTGCAGCATTCCATCGACCCTGGTTCCATCTTCCAGGCTCAGCCGCAACGGCAACTGCGCACCTTCGACCAGCGGCGCTGCCGGCTGCATCAGCATCAAATGCAGGCCGCCCGGCTTCAGCTCGGCTACTGCCCCGGCAGCGATCGGCAAGCGTTCGATCTCGCGCATCCGGCTGACGCCTTCCGTCACCGTGGTTTCATGCAGCGACACATCGCCAAAGGCCTTGCTGCCCGCACCGACGACGACCACCTCGCTGGCGCAGCCGTTACGGATGCGCGCAAAGCCTGCTGCCATTCGCATTGCCGCCGGCGTCAACCGCACCCAGCCCTGTTCCACGCTCACGCAGGCCGGTGCTGCAGCCGCGGCCTCGAAAGCGCACAAGGCCAACAGTACGCACACGAATGGTTTGGTTATCATCAGGTCACGATTCCTTGCCGCACGAGAACCCGCAGCATGACCACGCTCATCGAAGTGATCAACCATGGCCCCATCCGTGAACTGCGCCTGGCGCGGCCGCCAGTCAACGCGCTGGATACCGAACTGTGCCGTGCCCTGATTGCCGCCGTCACCGTGGCCATGGCCGACGACGTGCACGGCATCGTGCTGTCCGGCAGCGAGCGTATCTTCACCGGCGGCATGGACGTACCGCACCTGCTCTCGCATGGCGATGACAAGCGCAAATTGATGGACAGCTGGCAGGCGTTCTTCGGCGCTGCGCGTGTATTGGCCGAAAGCCGCATACCGGTGGTCGCCGCGCTGACCGGCCACTCGCCGGCCGGCGGCTGCGTGCTGGCGCTGTGCTGCGATTACCGGGTGATGGCGCGCAGCGCCGATCCGGCAAAGCCCTATGTGATCGGCCTGAACGAGGTACAGGTGGGTCTGGTCGCGCCGGAAGGTATTCAACGCCTGATGCGCCGCGCGGTCGGCCACCACCGTGCCAGCGTCTTGCTGACCGGCGGCCAGCTGGTCAGCGCTGAACGCGCACTGGAGATCGGCCTGGTCGATGAACTGGCCGACGGCGCTTCGCAGGTGGTCGAACGCGCCATCGGCTGGCTGCAGGCCCAGCTCAAGCTGCCGCCGCAGCCGATGCTGCAGACCCGCGCCATCGCCCGCGCCGACCTGCATGAGGCCATGCAGGCCGAACACATCCAGTTGGAACGTTTTGTCGAGGCGTGGTTCTCAGCGGATGCGCAGGCTGCTTTGCAGGCCCTGGCTGCTCGGCTGGGCAAGAACTAGGGATTGGGGACTGGGGATTGGCAACAGCGGCGTGCTGGGCACGGATCCGCCTGCGTTGCCCCGTCCCCGCTCGCCTATAATCGCGGCCTGTCGAAATGAAGGCCGCCGCCTTGTCCAACACGCCCGAACCCGTGGTCTCCGAGCTGATTGACCTGCTGTCGCTGGAGCGGCTGGAGGACAACCTGTTCCGTGGCCAGAGCCGCGATATCGGCACCAAGTACGTGTTCGGCGGGCAGGTGCTGGGGCAGGCGCTGGCGGCCGCACAGGCAACGGTCGAGAACGGCCGCCATGTGCATTCGCTGCATGCGTATTTCCTGCGTGCCGGCAATATCGACCATCCCATCGTCTATGACGTGGACCGTACCCGTGACGGCGGCAGCTTCTCGGTGCGCCGGGTCACCGCGATCCAGCACGGCAAGGTGATTTTCTTCTGCGCGGCTTCGTTCCAGCAAGCCGAGCGCGGCGCCGAGCACCAGCACAAGATGCCGGACGTGCCGCAGCCCGAGGACATCGAACCCAACCGTCCGGTACCGGCTGATGTGCTGGAGCGGCTGCCGGTAAAGGTGCAGCGCTGGCTCTCGCGCGGCGGCCCGTTCGAGTTCCGCCATGTCTACCCGCGTGACGAACTGAACCCGCCCAAACGCCCGCCCTATCACCAGGTGTGGCTGCGCTTGAACGAGAAGATCGGCGATGCGCCGGAGCTGCATCAGGCACTGTTGGCCTATGCCTCCGATTTCCATCTGCTCGGCACGGCGACCTTCCCGCACGGCATCAGCTACTACCAGCCGCACGTGCAGATGGCGTCGCTCGACCACGCGATCTGGTTCCACCGTCCGTTCCGCGTCGACGACTGGCTGCTGTACTCGCTGGACAGCCCCAGCGCGCAGGATTCGCGTGGCCTGGCGCGTGGCCAGTTCTATACCCGCGACGGCGTGCTGGTCGCCAGTACCGCGCAGGAAGGCCTGATCCGCGTGACCCCCGACGACAACGAAGCGAGCAAGGGCTGAACCATGCGCAAGATTTTCAGCAGCCAGCGCGTCGAGAACGCCGAAGGTGTGGCGCAGATCCTGCGTGATGCCGGCATCGAGGTGCGCGTCACCAACGGTCGCTCGTACCACAGCAAGCGTCGCGGGCAGTTCAGCTATACCGACAAGGTCAACAGCGAAAACCAACCTGCGGTCTGGGTGGTGCACGCCAACGACCAGCCGCGTGCACGTGAGATCCTGCGCGACAAGCGCCTGCTTGATACCACCCGTCGCGACCATCCGACTGCCGAATACGCCTTCCGCGAAACGCCAGGGGAAACCAGCAGCGGCCGTGGCTGGGCGTGGCGCATCCGCATCGCCCTGCTGGTGGTGATCGCTGGCGTGGCATTGGTGATCATGATGCGTCATCGCACGGCCCCGACCGCTGCTCCGGCAGCCCCCGCCACGCAGGCACAGCCGCCCCAGCAGCAACCCAGCGAAGACGAGTTCCGCGTCCGCATCCAGTCCCAGCCCGACGCCACGGCACCGGCACCGGCACCGGAAAAATAGTCGGTCACATCGGGCTTCGGTGCCCGTCCTGTTTGGCAGTACCGTCGAAAAGGCCTGTCCGATGAGCACCGAAACGCTGGAAATCATGCTGCAGAACGAACTGCCGGCCGCCCGCAAGGGCTGCACGCAGTCCTACGGCCGCATCGTCATGGCCTGCCAGAACACGGTGACCGCCATCGCCCTGGCCATCACCCGCGACGTGCAGGCCAGCGAGGACATCGCCCAGGAAGCCTTCATCAAGGCCTGGCAGCAGCTGACCCAGCTCAACAACGCTTCCAGTTTCCTGCCGTGGTTACGGCAGATCACCCGTAACCTGGCCCGCGACTGGCTACGCGCCAACCGCAACCGGCCGCTCAGCGGCGAAGCCGCGGAAATCGCCATCAGCATGGCCGCCGACCCCTCGCCCAATGGCGTCGATGCGATGGCGCGGGTGGAAGAAGAACTGGCCGCCGAGGAAATCATCTCGGCCCTGCCCGAGGACAGTCGCGAAGCCCTGCTGCTGTACTACCGCGAAGGACAGAGTTCGCAGCAGGTGGCGACGTTGTTGGGACTCAGCGATGCAGCCGTGCGCAAGCGCCTTTCGCGCGCCCGCGCCAGTGTGCGCGAGGAAATGCTCAGGCGCTTCGGTGAGTTTGCCCGCAATACCGCGCCAGGTACCGCATTCGCGGCACTGGTCAGTTCAACCGTGATGCTGGCCGCACCAGGCACCGCCAGCGCGGTCATTCTCTCAACTTCGCTTGGCGTGGCAGGCAGTAGCGCCGGCAAAGTCGGCCTTGGCGGACTGGGCACCAATAGCGCATTCGGCGGTGCCGCGGCAGGAGGGCTGGGCGCAACCCTGAACACCGTATTCCCCAATCCCTTCGACATGTGGGTAGTGCTGGGTGCCATGGTGTTCGGCACCTTGGCTGCGCTCTTCTCCAGCCTCTATCTGCTGCATTTCGCACATAGCCAAACAGAACGTAGCCAGGTACTGCGCTTCATGCGCCTGCATACCCTCACTGCCCTGTTGTTCTGCATCAGCGCGCTGAGTGGCATCGTGCTTCGGCTGGGCACCACTGCCGGGCTGCTCCTGCTGGCAGTTGGCATGATTGCGCTGAACTACCAGTACCTGGTCACCCTGCCCCGCACCATGGCCTTGATGCTGGCACGCGACGCAGCGCGGCATGGCCGCGCCGGTCCCAGTTGGGTGTATCGCAGCCTGTTCGGGCGTGGCGCGGTCATCGGCTCCTCGTTGCTGGTCGTTGCCGCAGTGGCTTTCTCCCTGATGCGCACTTGAGCAAACGAAAAAATCCCCGCTGTTGCCAGCGGGGGTATTGTCGATCGGCGCCTTTCCGGGAACTTACTTCGCAGCCGGAGCCTGCGGCGGCATCGGACCGCGGGGGCCACGATGATCGCGGTGACCGTCCTTGCGCGCGGCCTCCAGTTCGGCCGGGCTCAACTTGCCATCCTTGTTGGTATCCGCCTTGGCGAACCACTCGGCACGGCGCTGTTCGGCACGGGCCTGACGATCAGCCCGATCGATGTAGCCGTCCTTGTTGACGTCCATGCGGGTGAAGTACGCCTGGTACTCGGCGGCACTGACGCGGCCATCGTGGTCGGTATCCATGGCGCGCATGAAGCCGCCGTCGCGCTGACCGCGATGTCCGCCGTGGCGATCACCGCCGTGACCTCCGCCATGACGCGCCTGCGCCATTTCCTCGCGTGACAACTTGCCATCCTTGTTCTTGTCCAGCTCGTCAAAACGCTGTGCAAGACGCGGATGCGCCGCCGCTTCCTGACGGTCAACCACGCCATCATTGTTGGCATCCAGACGCTGTGGCGCCGGGCCCGGGCTGGTCGGCGCGGCAGCGAACACCAAGCCGGTCGCCGAAGTGGCCAGCAGCATTGCCAGCAGGAGGAGAGGTTTGCGGTGGGTCTTGGTCATGGTGTGACTCCGTGGTGAGACAACGGACGCGGCAGTGCGTCCTCGCTACGGTCAACGCACCGGTCGCCGGCTTGGTTGACCTGTACAGCGGCGATATTCATCACACAGACAGGCGCAGGTTTTGCGACGCCACGCCGCTATGCTGTGCGCATGGCAGCCCACGGTGAAAACAACGACGAACTGCGCCTGTTCCAGACCGGCGAGCACCCCTGTGGCTATTGGCCGGAACGGCAAGCCCGCGACCTTGTCCTGGACCCCCAGGACCAGCGCCTTGGCGCCCTTTACCCGATGGCATTGACCTGGGGCTTCCGCCGCTCCGGCGACCTGGTCTACCGCCCGCACTGCGAAGGCTGCCGCGCCTGCGTGCCGGTGCGCATTCCGGTGGAGCGCTTCAATCCGGACCGCAGCCAGCGCCGCTGCCTGGCCCACAACGCTGACCTGCAATGCCGGATTCTGCCGGCCGAGCGTACCGACGAGCAGTTCGCCCTGTATCAGCGCTACCTGTCCCACCGCCATGCCAAGGGCGGCATGGACGAACACGGCCCACATGAGTTCGACCAGTTCCTGATCGGCAGCTGGTCACATGGCCGCTTCATGGAAATCCGCGCACCTGGCGTGGCCGGAAAACGCGGGCAACTGCTGGCCGTTGCCGTCACCGACGTCACCGACCTCGGCCTGTCGGCGGTCTATACGTTTTTTGATCCTGACCTGGAAAAGCGCAGCCTCGGCACCTTCGGCATCCTGCAGCAAATCGCCTGGGCGCAGCGCAACGGGCTGCCGCATTTGTATCTGGGCTATTGGATCAATGGCCACCGCAAGATGGACTACAAGCGACGCTTCCATCCGCTGGAGTATTTCGACGGCAAGCGCTGGGTGCAGGGCGAACAGGACCTTGGCATCGCCCGCTCTTGATTGAGAAACAGGGGCAATTGCGACCCTGCGTTGATGCATATTTAACCGGGGTTTATGCAGAATGAGAATGTCATCGCGCATCGTGGTGACCCAAGGAAGTATTCCATTCAACAGGAGTAATGCGTGAAGACCCAATTTTTGATTCTGGCTGCCGTTGGCACCCTGGCCCTCGCTGGCTGCAAGAAGGCCGAAACCCCGGCCCCCGGCGCACCGGCAGCCACCCCGGCCACTGCCCCCGCAGCAGCTGCAGCTGAAGTCACCCCGGCTCCGTCCACCGACACCGTCAAGGCCGGCACCGGCGTTCCGGAATGCGACCAGTACCTGGAAAAGGTCTACGCATGCATCAGCAACAAGGTGCCCGAGGCCCAGCGCGACATGATGAAGCAGGGCATCGAACAGTCGCGTAGCGCCTGGGCGGGCGTGACCGACAAGACCGAACTGGCCAACCAGTGCAAAACCGCGCTGGAACAGGCCAAGACCAGCTTCGGTGCGATGGGCTGCACGTTCTAAGCAACGTAATAGCGCCATCCCCGGACGCCCCGCTCGCGGGGCGTTCGTGTTTTCGCGGGTTCGTGTTTTCGCCTTATCGTCATGGCGACGTGAGAAAATCGCCGGATGCGCATCTCAACCCTACTCGCCCCGATGACCCTGCTGCTGGCAGCCTGCTCCACCTCTCCCAGCGGTAGCGCCAGCCCGCCTGCCCAGCTACGACTGGCGACCTACAACACATCCCTGTACTCCGAGGAGGAGGGCGGCCTGATCCGCGAACTGCAGGGCGACAGCGCGCACGCGCGCAAGATCGCTGCTGTGCTGCAACAGACGCGGCCGGATCTGGTCCTGCTCAACGAATTCGATTTCGACGATGCCCACCGCGCCGCCGACCTGTTCCAGCAACGCTATCTTGAAGTCGCCCAGCCCGGCGGCGGCGAAGCACTCAAGTATCCCTACCGCTACCTGGCACCGGTCAACACCGGCGTGCCCAGCGGCCTGGACCTGGACAACAACGGCACCGTCGGCGGCAAGGGCCGCGAGCGCGGCAACGACGCCTGGGGCTACGGCCTGCACCCGGGCCAATACGGCATGCTGGTGCTGTCCAGGTACCCGATCGACGAAGCTGCCGTGCGTACGTTCCAGCTGTTGAAGTGGAGCAGCATGCCCGGCGCCTTGCGCCCGATCGAGCCGAGCACCGGCAAGTCGTTCTGGCCGGACGCGGTGTGGTCGCAGCTGCGACTGTCCTCCAAATCGCACTGGGACGTGCCGGTGCGCACCCCGTTGGGCACCGTGCATGTACTGGCCTCGCACCCCACCCCGCCGGTGTTCGACGGCAAGGAAAAGCGCAACGCCGCCCGCAACCATGACGAACTGCGGTTGTGGAAGGAGTACCTGGACGGTGGCGACAAGCCCTGGCTATGCGATGACAAGGGCACATGCGGTGGTTTGGCTGCCGACGCACGCTTCGTCATCGTCGGCGATCTGAACAACGATCCAGCCGATGGCGACGGCCGCCACGACGCCATCCTCGAACTGCTGGAGCACCCGCGCGTGCTGCGCTACCCGACTCCCACCAGCGTCGGTGCCGAGCAGACCAGCCTGGTCTATGCAGAGAAAGGCATCGTCCGCCGCGGCGCGCCGCAGCATGCCACCGGCGATTTTGGCCCGCGCTCGGGCACGATGCGTCTTGACTATGTACTGCCCTCCACCGGCCTGAGCTACATCGGCAGCGGCGTGTTCTGGCCCGCCAACGACAGCCCGGAAGCGAAGATCGCTGATGGCAGCGACCATCACCTTGTCTGGGTGGATGTGAAGTAAAGAAAACGCCGGCACAGCCGGCGTTTTTTTTGTCTGGATTTTGTGGGAGCGGGGGGAAAAACCCACCAGGGGGAAAAAAAAAAAAAAAAGAAAAACCCCACAGCCGCAAAGGAAACAA
>NZ_JBRREH010000106.1:0-14932 GCF_056760175.1 Stenotrophomonas sp. STEN021
CCGGGTTCTGTGCCCCCCCCACCCCCCCCCACGCTCGTATCCCGTGCGGTGGCCCACACCCACTGCGCTGCCCCTTTCCGGGCCTCGCGGCTAACGCCGCTCCTACAAAAGCCCGCTTAGAACGGATCGCTGCCCGGGCGGACTTCGACACCCAGCAACGAACACAGTGCCAGCATCGCTTCGTCGTCGCGGCTCAGTGCCACCCAGCCTGCGTAGGCGTCGCCACCGGTATTCCAGTTCCACACCGTGTAACCGTGTTCGCGCAAGCGGTCATGGGCGGTGGTCATCAACATCGGCACGTCGAGGTCGTCGGTGAAGTCTTCATCATCGAAGTCACCGCCCCAGGCGATGGTCAGATTCCAGCGCGCGGCCATTTCGTCCAGCGCGGCGACGAAGGAATCGGTGTCCTTCCAATCCACATAGAAACCTGAACGCCAATCGATGGCGTCCTTCAGATCCCACAGCCATTGCTCGTCGCTGGCGTCATCCTCGGCACCGGCGCGCGTTTCGCGCCAGGCGTCGAACTGCTGCAGCGCCCCGTCTTCATCACCGGGATTTATCAGCCACAGCAGGTTCCAGACCCGCGCAGGGTGGTCGTCTTCGTCAAAATCCGGGCGCAGTTCGTCGGAATCTTCGTAATCGGCGCTGTTGTCAGGCATGGGGCGGTTTTCCACTACGTATTGGCGCGCATTCTGCCGCTCCCGGGCTGCCAACGGAAGCGCTCGAAGCACGAAGCATTGGCCACAGCGGTTATCCTGTGCGGCAGAAGTCGGCCACGGTGGCCTGCACCCAAGAATCACGATGAGCGATACCCCTCCCGATCATTTGGCGATCAACCCGCAGAGTCCGTTCCACAATGCTGAAGCCCTGCAGCGTGGTGTTGGCGTCCGTTTCAACGGCATCGAGCGCGATGACGTGGAAGAGTATTCCGTGCAGGAAGGCTGGATCCGCGTACAGGCCGGCAAGGCCCGCGACCGCCGTGGCAACCCGATGACCCTGAAGATCAAGGGTACGGTTGAGCCGTATTTTCTTGAGTTGAAGAACGCTTAAGAGCCAAAGGCTGCATTTTCAGCCAGGAGCTTCCCCTCACCCCAACCCCTCTCCCGCGAGCGGGAGAGGGGCTAAAGCGGGATTGCTTGCGCTCTGAAAGCCCCTCTCCCGTTTACGGGAGAGGGGTTGGGGTGAGGGGAAGCTTCCAGCTGAAGAACCCCACAACACCCCCTCAATCCCGCTGCCGCGTCTCCAGCAGGTCCAGATTACGGATCAGCTTGCGCGCGATCTCATCAGACACCTGCCCGCGTCGCGTAAGCCGGAACAGCTCCTCGCGCTCGGCGTTCAAGCCGGCCGAACGCAGGCTGCGATAGGCCTGCTCCATGCGCCGCACTTTCTCCGGGTCTTCATCCGGGCCCTGACCCTTTTCCAGATTGCGCTGGTACAGCAGGCTCACCCGCGCCGCAGCGTCATTGAGCAGCTGCACGGCACCAGTGGATTGGCCTTCCACCAAGGCCTGCCGCGCTTTCTCAACCGCCGCCAAGGCCGCCTTGGACGAGGCCCTGCGGGCAAGATCTTCCTCGCGCCGGCTATCGTCGTCCTTGGGCAACTCCAGGCCCTTGAGCAGACGCGGCAGCATCAGGCTGGCGGCGACCAACGACACCAGAATCACCGCAGCGGCCAGGAAGATCACCAGATCACGCGCCGGGAACGGCTCGCCACCGGGCACCATCAGTGGCAACGTCAACACGCCGGCCAAGGTGATCGCGCCGCGCACACCGGCCACCGACATCGCCAGCACCACCCGCCATGAGGTACTGGTCGTTTCTTTTTCGCCGCGCATCCGCGCCCGCAGCAGGTTCCAGCGCAGCGACAGCCACACCCAGACCAGTCGCAACACCACCAGCACGGCATTGATCGCCAATACATAAACCAGCAGCCACCAGGCGCTGTGATGACCGGTCACTGACATGGTCTCGATCGCGCGCTCAACAATGCCCGGCAACTGTTCACCTAGCAGCACGAAGATGATGCCGTTGAAGCTGAACTGCACCATGTTCCACACCGCATTGCGCTGCACGCGCATGCTGCCGCTGATGCGGCCGGTCAGCTCCACATAGCTCATGGTGACGCCAGCTGCGACCGCAGCAAGGATGCCGGATGCATGCAGTTCTTCGGCCAGCAGATAGGCGGCGAACGGAATCAGCAGGTTGACCAGCAACGCAGCGCCGGGCTCTTCACCAAAACTGCGCCACAACCAGCGCTGGAAGGTGGACACGCCCCAGGTCACCGCCACGCCAATGGCCAGGCCGGCAAAGGCCACCCACAGGAAGGTCAGCGATGCCTGCGCCAGCGAGAACGAGCCGGTCATCACCGCCGCCACCGCAAAACGGAAGCAAACCAGACCGGAGGCGTCGTTCAACAGCGACTCGCCTTCCAGAATGTGCATCAGCCGCTTGGGAATAGGTACGCGTGAGGCAATCGCGCTGACCGCCACCGGATCGGTTGGCGAGATGATCGCGGCCAGTGCGAACGCCACTGCCAACGGCATCGATGGAATCATCCAGTGGATC
The DNA here is from genome assembly GCF_056760175.1 of Stenotrophomonas sp. STEN021. Classification (NCBI taxonomy): domain Bacteria; kingdom Pseudomonadati; phylum Pseudomonadota; class Gammaproteobacteria; order Lysobacterales; family Lysobacteraceae; genus Stenotrophomonas; species Stenotrophomonas sp. STEN021. Next base: position 2,565 of record NZ_JBRREH010000106.1, read on the forward strand.
AGCAGACCGGCACCCAGCACGGTGAACACCACCAGCCCGAACGCCAGTTCCAGGATCGCGCCCTTGTCGCGGAACAGGCCCTGTTTGGGAATGCGCCAGCCATCCAGAAACAGCAGCGGCGGCAGGAACAGCAGGAAGAACATGTCCGGCTCAAGCGCATGGCCGCGATTGAACACACCCGCAATCAGCGCGCCCAAGCCGATCTGCACCAAAGGCAACGGCAATGAGAAGGGGAGGATTCTTACCAGATAGCCACTGGCGACAACCGCCACCAGCATCGCCAGAACTACTTCAATCGTGTGCATGCCCGTTCCACGGATTCACTACCACGACAGCAGGCTGCCGACACTGGCAGTGGCGGATGAATACCGGGAAATTACCACAGCAATCAGGCGATGCTGATGTCGATGTGCTTGATCATTGCTCACAATCGCATCACGCCAGCACCAGATCACTCAGCGTGCAGCGCTGGTCCCTGCCCTGCACGCCAAACTGTTGCCTGCAAGCTTCATCAGGCCTTTCCGTCGAAGCGATAGATATCCATTGCCAGGAATCCCATGTCGATACCGGCATCGATCCGCTGCGCACCAAGCTCATCGCTGCCGGCCGCGCCCATCGCGAAGTACAGTGGCAATAGATGCTCGTCGGTGGGATGCACCTGCGCCGGGAACGGCGCCTGCTGGCGGTAGTCGAACATGGCCGGAAGGTCATCGGCCTCCAGCTTCTGCTCCACCCATTGAATGAACGGACGCACATACGGCGCCTCCTTGCCGTCCTGGTAATTGCGCCAGTCATGCAGGTTGTGGGTGATGCTGCCCGAGCCGACCAGCAGCACGCCCTGCTCACGCAGCGGCGCCAGCGCACGGCCCATCGCAAACTGATGCTTCGGGCCCAGCCCCGGCTGAATCGAGACCTGCAGCACCGGGATATCGGCCTCCGGGTACAGGTAGCGCAAGGGCACCCAGGCACCATGGTCGAGCCCGCGTTGCGGATCGATGCTCGGCTGCAGGCCGGCATCGGCCAGCCGCTGGGCCACGTCCTGGGCCAGCGCCGGGGCACCCGGTGCCGGGTACTGCAGCTGGTAGAGCTCTTCCGGGAAACCGCCAAAGTCGTGGATGGTCTCCGGCCGGGCTGCCGCCGATACCTGCGGCGCGCGCCGCAGCCAATGCGCCGAGGCCATGACGATGGCGCGCGGCCGCTGCATCCCGGCAGCCAGCTCGGCCAGGCGCGGGCCAACCAGCCCCGGCTGCAGGGCGGTCATTGGTGAACCATGCGAGATGTAGAGGGAAGGCAGCTGACTGCTCATCGTGGGCTCCCTGACGAGGTTTGGAGAGCGCACAGGTTATTGCTTGGGGCAGCGGCAACAAATAATCTCGACAGCAACGTTTTATTGCGGAAATGGAAACAATGGACACCATCGATGCCATGCGGGTATTCGTCGCGGTGGTCGAACGCAACGGCTTCAGCGCCGCCGCCGACGCCTTGGACATTTCCACCGCCGCCGTCACCCGCCAGGTCGCCGCGCTGGAAAAGCGCCTGTCGACCCGCCTGCTCAACCGCACCACACGCCGGGTCAGCCCCACCAGCACGGGCGCGGCCTACTATCAGCGCTGCGTGCAACTGCTGGCCGAGTTCGATGAGCTGGAGGCCTCGGTCGGCGCGCAGGCGCTGCAGCCTTCGGGGCGGCTGCGGATCAATGCGCCGGTCAGCTATGGCATCGCCCGCCTTGGCGCGCTGCTGCCGGCCTACAGCGCGCGTTACCCGCAGGTTGAGCTGGATCTGCAGTTGTCCGACCGCCTGGTGGACATGGTCGAGGAAGGCTTCGATCTGGCCATCCGCATCACCCGCCAGCCTGCGCCCAACCTGATCGCCCGGCATCTGGCCCAGGTCCGCATCCGTCTGTGTGCGGCACCGTCCTACCTTGCTTGCCCGTCGCGGCACGCCCGCCACACCGCAGGATCTGGCCGGCCACGAGTGTCTGTCCTATACCTACTCCGCTGCCGGCGAGACGCTGCAGCTGCAAGGGCCGCAAGGCGAGGTCAGCATCGCGCTGCAGCCGCATCTGCGCGCCAACAACGGCGAGGTACTGCGCGAAGCCGCCATCGCCGGCATGGGCATCATCGCCCAGCCCGATTTCATCATCGACCAGGCACTGGCCGATGGCCGCCTGGTGCCGGTGCTACCAGAGTGGGAGGTGCCTGCCATCGGCATCTACGCGGTCTATACCAGCCGCAGCCATCTGGCACCCAAGGTGCGCAGCTTCATCGATTATCTGGTCGAATGCCTGGACGAGGACGCCGCTCGCTCAGACTGAGCGGCTGTCTGCCAGCATCGTCAGTACCTGCTCCAGCGGCATCGGCCGGCCCAGCAGGTAACCCTGCACCTGGTCGCAGCCATGTGCGGCCAGCCAGCGCCGCTGGCCCTCGGTCTCCACGCCCTCGGCGATCACCGACAAGCCCATGCTGTGGCCCAATGACAGCAGGGCGCGGCAGATGGCAGCGTTGCGCGGATTGGTTTCGACATCGCTGACAAAACCACGGTCGATCTTCAGCGAATCCAGCGGCAGATGCTGCAGATACGACATGCTGGAGAAGCCGGTACCAAAGTCGTCCAGCGCCACGCCCACGCCATTGGCGTGCAGGTGGCCAAGGGTCTGCAGCGCTTGGGTGGGATTGCGCATCAGCACGCTCTCGGTGAGCTCCATCTGCAGCGCACCGCGAGCCAGGCCGTGGTCCTGCATCGCACGGCTGAACTCGCCGACCAGGTCACTGTTGAACAGCTGCACAGCCGACACATTCACCGCGATCGGCAAGTGCTGCCAGCCGGCGGCAGACAATTGTTTCTGCGCACGCGCGGCGGCGTGGATCACCCAGCGGCCCAGCGCGATGATCAGACCGGTGTCTTCGCACAACTGGATGAAATCGGCTGGCGCGATGAAGCTGCCATCGGCCTGCGGCCAACGCAGCAAGGCCTCCAGCGCCACCGGGCTGCCCTCGGAAGCATCCATGATGGGCTGGAAGTGCAGCAGGAATTCACCGCGATCAATCGCCATGTGGATGCGCCCGGCCAGCTGCAGCCGCTCGGTGTAATGCGCCGCCATGCCGCTGTGGAAGTGCAACAGCGCCACACCAGCTTCGCGCGCGGCGTGCGCTGCCTGCGCGGCGCGGCCCAGTACCTGCTCGGCCAGCTCGCCGTCCTGCGGGCAGCTGGCCACGCCGATGCGCGCTTCCAGCTGGTGATAGGTATCGCGGCCACGGATGGGCTCGGCCACCGCCGCCAACAAGGCATTGAGTGCCATCTGCGGATCGCCCTCGCCTTCGATCGCCAGCACGAAGTCCTCGGCCGGCTGGTGCGCCAGCAGGCCATAACGGGCGGCCAGGCCCCCCAGCCGCACCGACACCGCGCGCAGCGCCTCCTCACCGGCATCGCGGCCCAGCGTATCGGTGATCATCTGCAGACCACGCAGTTGCACGTGGGCGATGGTATAGCCGCGGCTGCCTGCATCCAGGCGCTCGGACAGCGCGCGTACGGTCAGCAGGCCGGTGCCGGCATGGTGACTGGCGCGGTAGGCCAGTTCGTTCTCGTAGCGCAGCCGCTGGCTGACATCTTCAGCCAGCACCAGGCAGGCATTGCGGCCGGCGAACTCCAGCTTGGCGAAGTGACCCTGCACGTGGAAGGCGCTGCCGTCCTTGCGCAGATGGGTGCTGACCTGCAGGCCAAGCAGCTCGCCGCTCAAGGCGCGTCCTGCACTCTGGCGGATTTCATCCCACTCCGCCGCAGGCCGGATGTCGAGGATGGACATCGCCAGGAATTCGTCGCGGCTATAGCCGTATTGGTCGATCGCGGCCTGGTTCACTTCCAGGAAGCGCAGGGTAATCAGGTCGAAGATCCAGAACGGCGCCGGGTTGCGATCGAATACCAGCCGGAACTGGCGCTGCGCTTCCTGCGCGCGCGCCTCGGTGTTGACCCGCTCGCTGATGTCGACCACCGCACCCGCCAGGCGCTTGCTGTCACCTGCATCGTTGACCAGCTCGCCGCGCGCGGACAGCCAGCGCAACGAACCATCGCCACTGCGCAACCGGAACATCGCGTTCAAGGCCCCCTTGCCGGCCAGCGCGCGCACCAGCATGTCCTTCAACCAGGCGCGGTCTTCCTCGTGCACCCGCGCCAGAAACCCTTCCAGCGAGGTGCTGCGCCCGGCCACGGCCAACATCTGCTGGGTCAGCGCCGACCAATACACGATCGGTCTTTCACCATGGATGGACCACGTGCCAACCTTGCCAACTTCATGTGCCAAAGCCAGCTCGGCATTGCCGGCCTGCAACTCTTCGCTGAGCTGCTGCTGGTGACGGGCACTGCGATCGACGCGGTACAACAAGTAGGCGAACCCGGCCAGATACAGCAGGTAGATGCCGATGGAGGCGTACAGCAGCAGGTACCAACCCGCCATCACCTCGCGGTAGGACAGCGACGCATACAGGCTCAACGGGAAGTCGGTCGGCACGCTCACCGCGGCGATGCGGCGTTGACCGTCATACGGACTGGTCACCACACCGCGCTTGAGAACGCTCGGCGACGGCTGCAGAACCTTCATCGGCCGCGCCAGCTTGTTGCCCACCAGTTTGCCCGGGTCTCGGCTATGGGCCAGCAACTGCCCGTACCGGTTGCCAATGGAGGCAGTGCCATCGCGGCCCAGATCCAGACCGCTGACCACCTCCTGGAACGCCCCCAGCCGCACCCGCGTCAACAGCCATTGGCCCGGTTGCACCTGCAAGGCGGCACGCAGCACCCAATGTTTGTCGGCGGTCTGCTCCAGGGCACCAAGATAGAGGCCGCCATTGAGCAGGCGGTTTTCCGGAACCACCCAGTTCTGCAAGGTGAGATCACCCACCCCCGCCGAAAGCGGCACGCCGCGATCATCCACCAAGGTGATGGAAGCAAGGTCCTGGTTGCGCTCCAACACACCACGCAGGCTGGCCTCAAACAAAGCAGGCGCCTGATCAGGCACCTGTCGATAGAACTCCCGCGTATCACTGGCGGTGCCGCGCAACGCGCGTTCCCAGGTCACCAGCTGCGCGCGCAACAGGCGGCTGCTGCCGCTGGCCAGCGCGGCCGACTGCCGCTGCGCCGCCTCGAGCCGGCTGTTGCGGTCGTTCCACAACATGCTGATCATGCCGCCCGCCAACAGCAAACCCACCGCCACACCGGCAATGATCATGACCCGCAATGGATGAGCCGGCGTCCGAGTCACCGGTGAGTCCAACGTAGCAGTAGGCGGAAAGCTGGCATTGCGTATGTTGGTCCTGGCATCACTACAACTAGGAACCGGCAGGTGGGGACCTGCAACGGTCGCATGCGAACACCACATACTCCACCCTGCCAATGTCTCCCCAGACACCATCTGCAGCGTGTTCGCTCAAGCATGCAGCACAATCACCATCGGCGTGAAGAGTGCGTGACCAATTTTCTCGCATTCCCCGTACTTGTGCACATTCGTCAAGTGCCAGAATCAATATCTTTCTGAACGGAGGTCGAGGTCTAGACTTGTCACACCCATCCTTCGGATACCGTCATGGCTCTGCAACGTTCTCTCCTGGTACTGGCAATCGGCACCGCACTTGCTCTGAGTGGCTGCGAAAAAAACGCCAACGCGCCCGCCGCTGGTAGCAACGCAACGCCGGCGGCCGCCACCGCCGTCGCCAAACCACAGCTGGGAAGCTTTGGCTTCGATGCCGACGGCATGGACCGCAGCGTCGCTGCCGGCGACAACTTCTACGACTTCGCCAATGGGCAATGGGTGCAGCGCACCGAAATTCCGGCCGATCGCTCCAGTTATGGCAGTTTCAATGTGATCGCCGAGAAAACATTGGCCGACACCCGCGCCATCATGGAAGAGGCCGGCAAAGCCAACCCCGGCGAAGTCCGCAAGATCGGTGATTATTACGCCGCATTCATGGACGAAGCCGGCATCGAAGCGCGCGGCACCGCGCCGCTGCAACCGGCACTGCAGGCCATTGCCGGTATAGCCGACAAGCCGGCGCTGGCCAAGGCACTGGGCGCCAGCATGCGCGCCGACGTGGATCTGCTGAACGCCACCAACTTCTACACCCCGCACCTGTTCGGCGTGTGGGTATCAGTGGATCTGCTGCAGCCCGATCGCAATGCGCCCTATCTGGTGCAGGGCGGCCTGGGCATGCCCGACCGCGACTTCTACCTGCAGGACGGCCGCATGGCCGAGCTGCGCAAGGCCTATGAAGGCTATGTAGCCAAGCTGCTGGAGTTGTCCGGTGACAAGGATGCGGCCGCCAAGGCAGCGCGCATCGTCGCGCTGGAAACCAAGATCGCCCGCGCCCACGCCACCCAGGAAGAAACCAACGACGTGCAGAAGGGCGCAAATGCCTGGAAGCAAACCGACCTCACCAGCAAGGCACCGGGCATGGATTGGAAGGCCTTCCTGGAAGGCGCCAACCTGGGAGCGCAGCAGGACTTCATCGTCTGGCAGCCCAAGGCCGTCGCCGGCCTGTCCAAGCTGGTCGCCAGCGAGCCGCTGGATGTCTGGAAGGACTACATGGCGTTCCACGCACTGGATGAGGCAGCCACCTACCTGCCCAAGGCCTTCGCCGATGCCCACTTCGCCTTCCATGGCACCGCGATGAGCGGCACCCCACAGCAGAGCGATCGCTGGAAGCGTGCGGTGGCCGAGACCAACAGCGCGGTTGGCGAGGCCGTTGGCAAGATCTACGTCGAGCGCCACTTCGATGCCGCCACCAAGGCGCGCGCCGATGAAATGGCCAGGAACATCATCGCCGCCTTCGCCAAACGCATCGATGCGCTGGAATGGATGTCGCCGGAAACCAAGGCGCACGCCAAGGCCAAGGTTGCCGGACTCAAGGTGGACATGGGCTACCCGAGCAAGTGGCGCGACTACAGTGCACTGGACGTGAAGCCGGACGATGCACTGGGCAACGCCCAGCGCGCCTCGCTGTTCGACTACCAGCGCAACATCGCCAAACTCGGCAAGCCGGTCGACCACAGCGAATGGGCGATGCTGCCGCAGACCATCAATGCGATGAACGTGCCGCTGGAGAACCGCCTCGTATTCCCGGCGGCAATCCTGCAGCCGCCGTTCTTCGACGGTGCCGCTGATGATGCGATCAACTACGGTGCCATCGGCGCGGTCATCGGCCATGAAATCAGCCACGGCTTCGACAATGCCGGTGCGCTGTTCGACGAAACCGGCAAGCTGCACAACTGGTGGACGACGGAGGACCTGAAGAAGTTCAACGCCGCCGGTGATGCACTCGCCATGCAGTTCGACAGCTACGAGCCGTTCCCGGGCGTACACGTCAATGGCCGCCTCACCCTTGGCGAGAACATCGCCGATGTCGCCGGTCTCGGCACGGCCTATGACGCTTATCGCCTGTCACTGCAGGGCAAGCAGGAGCAGACGCTGGAAGGCTTCACCCCGGACCAGCGCTTCTTCCTTGGCTTCGCCCAGGCCTGGCGCAGCAAGGCGCGCGAGCAGGCGCTGCGCAATTCGCTGCTGACCAATGTGCACGCACCGGGACAGTTCCGTGCCTTGACCGTGCGCAATGTGGATGCGTGGTATCCGGCGTTCGAGGTCAAGCAAGGCCAGAAGCTGTACCTGGCGCCCGAGAAGCGGGTGAAGGTCTGGTAGTGGCTTTGCGCTCCCTCCCTTTGGCCGAAGGCCAAGGGGAGGGTTGGGGAGGGGTCGCCTTTTGCTGGTAACGCCCCTGCCGAGCATGGCTCGGCACTACGCCAGAGCGGGCCAGGCCGAGAGCACCGCTGGGTCCTGCCCTACCCGCTTGCAGGCGCGGGTCGAAATGCCATCGTTCAAGGCAATCCGGAACAACGGCGCCACGCTGCGCAGCACCCGCGCCGCCACCACCGATTGCAATTGCTGACCACGACTACGGCCAAGCAATTGCACCGCCCAGTCCGGCAACAAGGCCGCACCCGCCGCCAGAAACACATCGCGCGACACGCCCGGCAGGGGCACCGGCAAGCGCACTTCACTGAGTACGTCCAATACCTCACGCGAACGTGCATCCATGCTCAGCTGCGATTGCTGTGCCTGGAAGTACTCACGCACCTGTGCTTCGCTGGCTGGTACATCGCGCGCGCCAAGCGCTTCGGCCACACGCCGGTATTCGTTGTAGTAGCGATCGGCAATAGCGGCCGGAACCTCACGGCAATAGCGCCGGCATCCTTCCAGGAAGCCATAGGCTTCGGTGACATGCACCCAAGTCAGCAGTTGCGGATCGTCGGCGGCATAGGTCCGGCCATCGGGCAGCGCGCCCACCACCTGCGCATGAATTCGCCGAACCTTGGTGATCAACTTCTCGACCTCGGCGGCCGGCGCATAGCTGGTACCGGCCACAAAACTGGTGGTGCGGCGCAGCCGCCCGACCAGATCCTCGCGAAAGTTGGAGTGGTCATAGACGCCAGCCAGGGCCCGCGGGTGCAGCAGCTGCAGCATCAGCGCGCACAGCCCGCCGGCCAACATGCCGGGGAACTCGGAATGAATACGCCAGGTGACGCTGCCAGGCCCGAACCAACCTGGATCACCCAGTGGCGTGTCGTACTCAACGCCATTCTGGTTACGTGGAAAGGCGTCCAGCACCCAGCGACGGATATGGGCGGTGGCGGCGGCGGAGACAGGGCTGAACAGGGATGACATGGCGCCTATCGTACCGGTCCGGCTGCGCAGCTGGCTGACTTGAGCAGTCGATCCGGCCCCCGTACAGCCGCCGTCAAGGCCCGTGGCTAGCCAGGGAAACCTCATGTGCGGATGCAGCAAAAAATTCAAGGAAAACTGAAACGTCCTTCGGCCTGGACGATGACGCACCGCAAAATTTCCACGCTGTAACAGCGTTGCGGCAAACACCGTCGGTCAATTCTTCGCACTGCCCCCATTGCCAAGCACGACGAAAGTGCTAGAACTGAGCCTGCCTGACCGCTTCAACCTGCATCCGTCGCTCGTTCCAGCAAGTATCTGCAAGGAGCTCAACATGATCGCACTGTTCAAAGGTTTGGGATTGCTGCTGCAAGACAACGAGCTGTACAACAGCCCGTTCGAGAAACAGGTCGATCATTGGAAGAACCTGAGCGATCAGCAGATACGCGAGGAAGTGTCGGTGCTGGCCAAGGCCAAGTGCCAATGGCTGATGGCCTCGATCGTGCTGTGGCAGGCATCGTCATTGCTGATCCTGGGCTTGATCACCAACTACCTGTGGCGCGATGACTTCCATATCACCTTCACCCGCGTGGTGATCGTGCTCGGCTCGTGGGTGTCGATCCTGTTCGTGATCTGGTTCATGGCCAACATGTTCGACCATACCGCCGGTTTCGAGCGCTGGATGAAGGCCTTCAACAGCCGCGCCCGGATCAGCTCCGATGCCGACAGCGTGGATGAAGTGGCCGAAGCGCTGGAGATGGCCAAGCACTACCCGGAAGTGCTGGATTACAAGCAAGCCGTCACCAGCACCCGCGAGCTGCGCCATGAAGACGTGCGCATCATGCGTGAATTGGGCCGCATGCGGCAGCATTCGGAGCTGGTCGGCAAGCTCAATCACATCGGCGACGATGGCTTGCGGCTACAACCTGCGTTCTGAGCCCGTCGCGCTCCCTGAAACCCATCGCCGCGCTTGTCGCGGCGATTTTATTTCTGCAGGGTGACCTGCTGGGAATACCCGCTGGGCAGGCCACTCAACTGACGGGTGGTGCCGACCACCACAACAAATTCGCCCAGGCTTTCACGCCGGCACAGCTGTGCATCGGCTGCGCCACTGCAATGCTCACGGTACAGCAGATAATTGCAGCGACCACTATCACTCTGCAGGCACTGGAAGCGGCTGATGCCATTTTTCACGGTGGTGCGGCTGAGCAGACTCTGTTCACCGCTGATGCGGGTCACCGAGGTCTGCCCGGGGGTTTCATGGATGCCCAGCATCGACAGCAGGCTGCCGATCAAAACTGTCAGGTAATGCATGGCAATACTCCGGCAAGCGGGGGCGGCATCACATGCCGCGGAACAGACTCATGAAGGGTTGGCTGACCACCAGCGTTTCACTGCGCTGTTTCAGCCGTAATACGCCGCGGCCGCTGTCATCGCGACTCACCGCTGCTACCGCCTTCATGTTGACGATGGTGGCGCGGTGGATCTGCCGGAAACTGTTGGCGTCCAGCGCAGCAGTCAGCTCACGCAGTGAGCTGCGCAGCAGCAGTTCTTCCTCGGCGGTGACCACCACGGTGTACTTGCTGTCGGCGCGGAAATACAGCACTTCGTCCAGCATCACCAAGCGGGTTTCACGGCCATTGCTGGCGGTGATCCAGGCCAACGGCGGCGCGGCCAACGGCGCGGCAGGCTGCCTTGCCAGCTGCTGCAGCAGACGCTCCAACACGCCAGGATCGGCGTTGCCGGTTTGCCGACGCGCCAGCACACGCTGACGGGTAGCCAGCAGGCGCTCATCGCTGACCGGCTTGAGCAGGTAGTCCACCGCGCCCTGCTCGAACGCACTGATCGCGTACTGGTCGTAGGCGGTGACGAATACCACCTCAGTCTGCGGACTCAGCTGTTGCAGCGCGCGAGCTACATCCAGGCCGGTGATACCCGGCATGCGGATATCAAGGAAGGCCAGACTGGGCTTATGCGTTTCCAATGCTTCCAGTGCGGCGGCACCGTCTTCGCACTCGGCAACGATATCGAGCTCCGGCCATAGCCGCTGCAGCTGGGCCACAAGCGCCTGACGCAGCAGCGGTTCGTCTTCGGCGATGAGCGCTTCAAGATGCACGTGGCAGCTCCGGTATGTTCACTGTTGCCTGCACGGGCGCGTTGTCCACCTTTGTGACGGCGGCTGCGGCAGTGGCCATTGGCGGCGGCGAAGCAACACACTTGGGCAGGTTGATGGTGGCGGCCATGCCGCTGGGGAAGTTGGAGACCAGCGCAAGCGTGGCCTGTTCGCCGCAGCTCAGGCGCAGGCGTTCGCGCAGGTTTTTCAGGCCGATGCCGGTGCCGCTGTTGTCGGTACTGATGCCCTGGCCATCGTCGGCAACGGTGATCGTGAGCTGACCGTCCAGTTCGCGTGCCAGTATCCACACCGTGCCGCCACCGCTCTTGGGCTCCAGCCCGTGCTTGATCGCGTTCTCGACCAGGGTCTGCAGCGACATCGACGGCAGGCTGACGCCATGCAGGGACTCGGGAACATCGATCTGCAGGTTGAGTCGCGAGCCCATGCGGATCTTCAGGATTTCCAGGTAGGCCTGCACGCGCTCCAGCTCCTGCCCCAGCGTGGACACCGATTGGTCGATGCCCGGCAAGGAGCTGCGCAGGTATTGGATCAGGTGCCCGAGCATCTGCTCGGCGCGCGCCGGGTCGCTGCGGGTCAACACCTGTGCATTGGCCAGCGTGTTGTATAGGAAATGCGGCTCCACCTGTGCATGCAGCAGGTTCAAGCGGGCGACACTAAGCTCCTTTTCGGCCTCGGTGCGTGCAGCCTGCTCGCGTTCTTCGCGGCGCTGCTGGGCGACCTTGCCGCTCAGGGCATGAGTGATGGCTTCAGCGTTTTCGTAATTGCTGCCTTCATCCAGCAACAGCAGGTCGACCCAGGCACCGGCATCGGGCTCAAGCAGCAGCGTCACGCTGCAGGTATCCACCCCGGGGGTAACGCGTGCGGTGATCTGGTTACGTTTGATTGCCAGCCTAGCCAACAGGTTCCAGCGTGACGGCGGACGATCACCGTAGGGGTCAGCGCGACGCTGGGTAGCACGCAGCTGCAGGGTGCCTGCCGAACGCTCGAACTGCTCGATGCGCGGCATCTGCCCGATCACCTGCTCCAGCAACGCGAACGCGGTAGCGGCATCCAGCGGCAGCTCCACCTGGCGCCGGTGACGATTGCCCAGGGTCTGCGTGTCCAGGCGGTCGGCAATCAGCGAAACGCGGCGGACGTGGCCGGCAATGGCGCTGAGATTGAACACCATCACCGTCATCGCCAGCAGGCCAAAGATCCAGCCCGGCGGCTCGTCCATGCCACTGAACAGGCCGCTCCACAGGAAGCCTGCGGCGATAAGCGTCAGCGCCCATGCCAGGAGGATGCGGAAACCAAGAAAGAGGCTGGCGAACATGGGGCAGTCACCGTGGGGATTGGGGTCGAGCATAGGCCCCGCCGTTCAGGCTGCAAGCGGCCTGCGACGAAACCCGGAAAAGGGCGACCAAACGCGGATTGGCCGGGATGGAAGAGCCGGCTGGAGTAGTGCCGAGCCATGCTCGGCAGCGGCTTTCCCGGTAAGGCCCAGGTAGTGCCGAGCCATGCTCGGCAGCGGCTTTCCCGGTAAGGCCCAGGTAGTGC
>NZ_JBRREH010000107.1:0-14604 GCF_056760175.1 Stenotrophomonas sp. STEN021
CCCCACCACCTCCCACCACCCCCCGCCCCCTCCCCCGGCGTCGGCTGGGCGCCGCCCGCCCCCCCCCCCCCCCCCCCCCCCCCCCCCACTACAGGTGAAGCCTTGCGCTGTTGGTTCAGCTCACGCCGCTCCTGCAACAGCCGGGGCCACCTTTATCGCCAGCAGCTCACCACCGCCACTGAGCGTGTAACGCTGCCGCTCACCCGCCCCCAACCAGGCGGTATCGCCCGCCGACATCGCCGGCAGCACGCCGCCTTCAAATTCGGCCTGTCCGGCCAATAGATGGATGGCCCAAGCCGCCTGCGGTTCCGTAAAGAACAACATGGGCCCGACCAACGGCCGATGCAGCAACTCAGCCTGCAAGGCATCTCGCCGCCACATCAGGTTGAAGTCCTGGGTCACACCGTCGACCAATTCGCCTACCAGTTCCGCTTCGCCAGCAAAGCGCAGGCGATGATACGGTGGCAGCAGGGTTTCGCAACGGCCATCGGCAAAGCGCAGGCGCAGGCCTTCGCCCTGCAGCAACACCAGCTCACGTTCGATGCCGGGAAATGCGGAGAACGCCGCATCCTGCTCGATCTCGGCGATGGACAGGCGCAGCTGCCAATCGCCCTGCTCCGGCAGACGCAGGATCTCGCGCGTCCAGCCCAGACCATTGCGCCAGCGCTCGCGCTGGTAGAGGGCGGAGGGGATGACGCGGGAAGGAGAGTTCAGTGTATGCATCGGGCAATGATGCCATTACCCGGCTTTTGATCGGGCTTTTGTAGGAGCGGCGTGAGCCGCGAAGCCACAGAACCAACAGTGCAGAGCAACAACAACCCCTCCCCAGCCCTCCCCTTGCCTTCGGCAAATGGAGGGGGCTCAAAGCAACCCCTCCCCAACCCTCCCCTTTGCTACGCAAAAGGGAGGGAGTAGAAGCTTTTACTTCGGCATCGCCAGGTTCTCCGCCGTCAGCGGCTTGCCCGCCCGTGGCGTGGTCGCAATCACCGCATCGGCCGGCAAGGCCGTGCCCTTGTCCAGGCGTGCCTGCACCCGATCCAGCGCCTCATAGACATACGGCAACAGCGGTAGGTAACGCGAGCCGTAATCCGGCAGACCGAGGAAACCATCGAAGTGCTGCACGTTCTGCACCTTCCAATAGCTCACCTCGCGTCCGGCAGCCTTCGCTGCAGCCGCATACGGCGCGCTGCTGAAAGCCGGCGGAATCAGACCGTCGTCAGCACCGTGCACCACCATCACCGGCAGGCCCTTGCGCGGCAAGCCGGCGTGGGTTGCCTGGATACCCGCCTGCACACGCTTGGCATCATCACTCTGCCCGTCCCACAGACCGCGCAGGCACTTCAGACCGGCGTAGGTCAGGTCCGGCAAGGCGACCTTGCTGTCGAGCAGGCCAACGCCTGCGCCCGGCGGAATGCCGCTGCCATCGGATATCCATGCTGCGCGCTCGACCGCAGTCGCGGCGCGCGGCGAGAAATCCGGATTCTGTGCGGCAAAGTTGAAGCCACAGGGGTGCTCACCGACGCCATAGCGGCCATATGCCGAAGCATAGGTCGCGGCAATCGCGCGCCACAGGTCAAAGCCCGTGGACAAGGCACCAGCGCGCAGTGACTGGTTGGTCCAGCCTTTGCTCAACATCAGCTCGTAAGCCGACTTGGCCTGCGCGGCCGGGGTCGCGCCGCTGATCACGCCTTCGGCCGCCAGCGTCGTGCAACGCACTGCCGCACCGGCCTGCAGTGCGGCCGTCAGCGGCGGCTGCGGCAGGTTGCTCATGTGCAGCTGCGCGCACGGCATCAACAGCGCAGCTTCGGTGCTGTAATCGTACAGCGCACGTGCACCCGGGCCACTGGAGTAGATGCTGGGCTCACCCGCTACCACGGCGTCCAGCCAATCGCCTTCCAGCTCGGCCGCACGCAACACCGCGCCACCACCATTGGAAATGCCGACGGCGATGATGCGGGTGTTTTCAAAGGTGAAAGGTGCAGCCTGCGGATAGGCTTCGGCCAACGCCAGCAACGCGAACTCGGCCGCCTGTTTTACATGCCGGCCCCAGTCCGCCTCGGGGTTGTCCTTGGAGTGCGCATGCTTGAATGCCACGCCCGATGCATTGATCGCTGCATCCGGCACGAAGGCCAGATCGTTCACTTCGCCCAATGCACCAACCGTGCCGTTGGCACGCACGCCGATCTGCGCGTTGAGGTCGTAGTAATCACTACCGGCACCCTTGTCGGTATAGACCACGGCACAGCCCTTGGGCAGGCCCCATGCCGCCGCAACCGACACTGCGCCATAGATGCCACGCGAGCCCGACGCTGGCGCTACCAGCACGCAGCGTTTGGCGGTGTCGAAGTTGTCCGGAATCTGCGCCAGCACGCGATGCGGCTGCTTGGCATCGGGCAGGCGCGCGAACGCTGAGTACTCGCGGCCGGGCACGCTCTGCAGGCTACCGAACAGCTCGCCGTAGCCACCACCTGGCGCGAGGTCGGCAATGCCACGCCAGCTCCCCCACATCGCCCGGCGGCGCAGTTCATCGACGGTTGGTGCACTGGCGTCGGCAAAGGCCGGCGGTGCCATGCTGCGCAAACCGGCCAGGCCCAGGCCGGCGGTGAGCAGGTCGTCACTGCCGCGGTGTTCACTGCGGAGTTCGTTGCTGAACATGGAAGGCTCCACGGACTTGGATGCTGGGCCGCTGGCACAGGAGGCCAGGCTCAGTCCGACAAATAGGCCGCAGGCGGCGCGCAGTAGGGATTGGCTCATGGACGCACCCTAGCAGAGCGACGGCACCCGCCTCATCGTACTTAAGTACCACACGTTTTTAGCGCGGCGGCTGCTACGTTGCCATCATCCCCCAATAGCATCGGAGTCCCCCATGGACCGCTTCCTGCAAGGCCGCACCGCTTTGGTGACCGGCAGCACTTCCGGCATCGGCCTGGCCATCGCCCAGGCCCTGGCCAGCGCCGGCGCGCGCGTGGCCATCAACGGCCTTGGCAGCCCCGAACAGATCGAGGCAGCGCTGCAGAGCGTCACCGACGCCGGCAGCGAGTCACGCCACTTCGATGCCGACCTGCGCAAGCCCGACCAGATCGCGCATATGCTCGAAGCCGTCCAGGCCTGGGGCAACATCGACATCCTGGTGAACTGCGCCGGCATCCAGCACGCCGCACCGCTGGCCGAACAGCCGCCGCAGAAGTGGGACGACATCATCGCCATCAACCTCAGCGCCGCCTTCCACACCATGCAGCATGCGCTACCCGGCATGGCTGAGCGCGGCTACGGCCGGGTGGTCAATATCGCCTCGGTGCATGGTCTGGTCGCCTCGAAAAACAAGGCCCCGTATGTGGCCAGCAAGTTCGGCATCGTTGGCCTGAGCAAGGTAGCGGCATTGGAATACGCCGCTGCCGGCAACCGTGAAAGCGGTGGTGTCACCGTCAATTGTGTCTGCCCGGGCTGGGTGGAAACCCCACTGATCGAGCCGCAGATCCAGGCCCACCGCAACGGCGGCAGCCGCGACGATGGCGTCCGCGCCCTGCTGGAAGAAAAGCAGCCGAGCCTGCGCATGTCGCTGCCGGAAGACATCGGCGCGATGGTGGTCTGGCTGTGCCGCCGCGAGTCGCACAACCTCACCGGCGCGGCGATGCCGATGGACGGCGGTTGGACCGCACAGTAAGCGGCGGATTGCCAGGGAAAGCAGGCAATGGCTGAAAACCACGGCATACTGGCCCGGCCGCCGGTGGCGCAGACACCGGCGGCAGCTTCCTTTCCGCCTGTCAGTACCGCCATGCCCAGCCTGTTGATCGCCGACGACCATCCCCTGTTCCGCGCCGCCCTGCGGCAGGCGGCCAGTGAGGCCATGAGTGAGCTGCTGGTGCGCGAAGCCGAATCATTGGATGGCGTGCTGGCGGCACTGGATTCAGCACCGGATACCGACCTGATCCTGCTCGACCTGCATATGCCGGGCAACCACGGCTTGGCTGGGCTGGCGGCGATCCGTGCCCAGCACCCGGGCGTGGCGGTGATCGTGGTCTCAGCCAACGATGACCCGCGCGTGGTGCGCCGTGCCTTGGACCACGGCGCCGCCGGTTACCTGCCCAAGAGTTCAGGCTTGAACGAGCTGCGCGAGGCCATCCGCAGCGTCATGGCCTGCGAGCAGTGGTTGCCTGCCTCGTTGCGTGCCTCGGTATCACGCGCGCAATCCTCCAGCCACGACAGCGAATTGGCCGCGCGTCTTGCCAGCCTGTCGCCACAGCAGTTCCGGGTACTGGCATTGGTTGCCGAAGGCCTGCTCAACAAACAGATCGCCGACCGCCTGGACGTGCAGGAACGCACGGTCAAGGCGCATCTATCGGCCATCTTCGAGCGGCTGGGCGTACGCAACCGCACCCAAGCCAGCGTGGTATTGCGCGAGCTGGAATTGAGTGACCCGGCGCGGCAGGCGCTGTGATCCAAGCCGAAGCCTTGTAGGAGCGGCGTAAGCCGCGAAGCTGGTAGACCTCCCAGCTTCAGCCAACCCAATCCCAGCCATTCCTTATTGAATTTATTTCGGTATCGGACCCGATGCCAGCTTCGCGGCTGACGCCGCTCCAACAACCCGGTGTTCCGACCTAGCGCTTTGTGCAGCAGCATTCCCGCCACCATCGCCGGCACAAACCACAGCGCCTCCGGTGATAACACGCCAAAGCCAACCAGTGCCGGGCCCGGGCAATAGCCAGCCAATCCCCAGCCGATGCCGAACAGCGCCGCGCCGATCAGCAGCTTCCGGTCGATCTGGCGCAGATCCGATATCTGGAAACGCTCGGCCAATACCGGTGTTGGCCGCCGCAACACAAACCGAAACAACAATATCGTCGTCATTACTGCACCGCCCAGCACAAACAGCAACGCCGGGTTGAAGTCGCCAAATACATCCAGAAAACCCAGGATGCGCTGCGGATCGGTCATGCCCGATACCGCCAGCCCAAGCCCGAACAGCGCACCGGACGCCAATGCAGCCAAGGTAATGCGTGAAGTGCTCATGCCAGATGTCTCACGATGTACGTAGTCGCTACCGCGGTAGCCATGAAGGTGAGAACGGCAGCGAACGAACGCATCGAAAAACGCCCCAGACCGCAGACACCGTGGCCGCTGGTACAACCATTGCCCATGCGCGTGCCGAAGCCCACCAGCAGCCCGGCGATCACCAGCAACAGCGGCGGGAATCCCTGTCGCGGCACATACGCACCCGGCACCAGCCACAGATACGCCGCACCGGCACCGATCAAACCAATCAGGAAGGCCGCACGCCAGGCCAACTCGCCGCTACGCGGCATCAACACACCACCCAGGATGCCGCTGATACCGGCGATACGCCCGGTCAACCACAGCAGCAAAGTGGCAGCGATGCCGATCAACACACCGCCCGCCAAGGCCATCATCCAGCTGTTCATTGCGCCTTCCCGATCTGATCCAAAGGCACGCGCAGATAACGCACGCCATTGGCATCGGGCTCCGGCAGGCGGCCGCCGCGGATGTTCACCTGCAGCGCGGGCAGGATCAGCCTAGGCACCGGCAGGGTCGCATCACGTTGTTGGCGCATCTGCACGAACCCCGCCTCGTCGGTGCCGCCCTTCAGGTGCACGTTGTTCTGCCGCTGCTCATCAATCGATGTCTGCGCCTGTGCCTCACGTCGGTTGCCCGGATAGTCATGGCACAGACAGATGCGCGTATCGGCAGGCAGCGACAGGATGCGCTGGATAGAAGCGTACAGGCGATGCGCATCACCACCGGGGAAATCGCAACGCGCGGTACCGGTATCGGTGGCAAAGACGGTGTCGCCGACAAACGCGGCATCGCCGATCACATAGGTCAGGCTGTCGTCGGTATGTCCGGGCGTGGCGATCACCCGCGCGCTCAAAGCACCAACGTTGAAGGTATCGCCATCATCGAACAACCGGTCGAACTGGCTGCCGTCGGCAATGAACTCATCACCCAGACCAAACACCGTCTTGAAGTGCTGCTGCACCTGCACGATGCCGCGACCGATGGCGATCGGCGCCTGCAGCTGATCGGCCAGGTAGCCGGCAGCACTGAGGTGATCGGCATGCGCATGGGTTTCCAGTATCCACGCCACGGTCAACAATTTGCCACGCACGAACTCCAACAGCGCGTCGGCAGAAGCCGTGCTGGTGCGCGCACCCGCGGGCTCGTAGTCCAGCACCGGATCAATGATGACCGCCATGCCGCCGACCTGGTCATAGGCCACGTAGCTGAAGGTGCCGGTGTCCTTGTCGTAGAACGGCTCAACCAAGGTTGATGATGTCTGCGGCTGGCTCATGGGGGGTCTCGCTGTTAATTTAGCTATTTCTAAACTAAACTAGTCCCCTGCAAAGCACAAGCCCGAGTCGCGACCCCGATGCCCCCTTCAAACATGAACATGGAACAGATGCAGGCGCATGCCGAACAGGCTGCGCAGCTGCTCAAGTCCTTGGCCCACCCGGCTCGGCTGCGCGTGCTGTGTCGCCTGGTGGAAGGTGAAGCCTCGGTAGGTGAATTGCAGGCGCAGGTTGGCCTGTCGATGTCTGCGCTGTCACAGCACCTGGCAGTGCTGCGCGAAGCTGCCTTGGTCAGCACCCGGCGCGAGGCGCAGACCATTTACTACACGCTGGCGGAAAGCCCGGCGATGGGCGTGATGCAGGCCCTGCATGCAGCGTATTGCGGTGGTACCGGGATTGGAAATTCGGGATTGGGGATTGGCAGGAACGCTGGCCGTTGAGATTTGTAGCCCGTGTAAGCGCAGCCCAGCCGGGGCTCTTTGCGGAAATCTCCGGCTGCGCTGCGCTTACCCGGGCTACAGGCTCCGGCCAATCACGTTCTCCTAATCCCCAATCCCTGCTCCCGGCCGCAATGCATCGGCCGCCAACAGTCGATCCAGAATCGACTTCAGTGCCAGTGGGCGCACCGGCTTGTGTAGCAGGGTCAGGCCTTGCTCCAGCACCTCGCGACGTGTTGCCAGGCTGTCATCGGCGCTGAGTATCAACGTTGGTCTTGCGCCAAAGCGTTCGCCCAAGCGCAACTGCAATGCAGTGCCGGTATCACCGTCGTCCAGGTTGTAGTCGAACAGCCACAAGCTCGCAGCTGCCTGCTGCAATGCCGCCACCGCCTGTGCCTCGCCCGAGGCCTCGGCCACGCTATAGCCCCAACCGCGCAACAACCCAGCCAATCCCTTCAATGCAGCCGGATCGTTGTCCACCACCAGCACCGGCACGCCACCCGAGGTGGCTGCGTTGCGCAAGCGCGGCACATTCGCTATCTGCGGCGAGGTCACGCGCTGCAATGACACCGAGAAGACAGTACCCCGCCCTTTCTCACTGCGCAGGCGCAGCGGTGCGTGCAGCAGTCCGGCAATGCGGTCAGCAATCGCCAGACCAAGGCCGAGCCCTTGCCCACTGCTGTCCTCACCACGCCGGAACTCCTCGAATATGCGCTGCTGCTCCTGCTTGGCGATACCCGGGCCGGTGTCGTGCACCTCAACCCGAAGGCGGTCGGCCTCACGCCGTACGCCCAGCAACACGCCACCGTGGCTGGTGTAGCGCACCGCATTGGCCAGGAAATTCTGCAGCACCCGCCGCAGCAACTGCGGATCACTGTTCACCCATGCGCGGGTGGGCATGTAGTGGAATGCCAGCCCGCGCGCGGTTGCCAGCGCGCGGAATTCGGATACCAACGGGTCCAGTACTTCAGCCAGCGGCAGATCGCGCGGTTGCGGCACCAGACCACCGGCTTCCAGCCGCGACATATCGAACAGCCCCGTCAACAGGTCGGTCGTTGAATCCAGCGCGCCACGGATCTGCACCACCGCCTGTTGCTGCTGGCTCGATTCGACCTGCTGGGCCAGCGTATCGGTGAACAGATGCGCTGCATGCAGTGGCTGCAGCAGATCATGGCCCACCGCGGCAAGAAAGCGACTCTTGGCGTCATTGGCCCGCTCAGCCTCGCGCTTGGCTGATTCCAGCAAGGCGGTGCGTTCGCCCACGCGCTGCTCCAGCGTCTCGTTGCTGCGCTTGAGTTCGCGCTCGCTGCGGCGGAACTCGGTGACGTCGGTGAACGTCGCCACAAAGCCGCCACCCGGCATCGGATTGCCACGAATCTCGACGATGCTGCCATCCGGAAACACGCGCTCGGTCAGGTGAGCGGTGCCTGCACGCATGAAGGCCAAGCGACGGTCCACCGCACGCTCATCACCACCGCGCGCGGGCATTGCCTGCAATGCCCAGCGGGTCAGGTCCATGATAGGCCTACCCACCTGCAACAACTCATCCGGGAAACCGAACATGCGCGCGTAGGGGCGATTCCACGCCACCAAGCGTTGCTCGCGGTCAATCACGCTGATGCCCTGGCTCATGTTCTGCAACGCGGCCTGCAACACCTGCTGACTGAAGCGCAGATCCTGCGAGGCCTCGCTGACGATGGCCGCTACCGTCGCCAGCTCATTGCCCTCGCGTCTTGCGGCATCCAGCAATAAACGTGCGGACGCAGCACCAAGCACCGCCGACAACTCACGCTCGACGCTGGCTTCGATTGATGCCGGCACTGCACCGCTGCGTGGCGCGTCAAGCAACAGCTGCTGCACACGTTCATCAGGCAGAAAACGGCGTCCGGCATTGCGCAAGGTATCGGCATCCAGATTGCGACTGATGCGGTCCGGCGTATCGCGCCGCCAGGCCATCGCCAGCAAGGTCACCGCGCTACCAACAAACAGACTCGCGCCCACCGCCCGGCCCAGCGGCGTCCAGCCCGTCAGGCCAAACAACCCCTGCGGTGCAAGCCACTGCCAGCCAAACGGCCCCTGCAACAACCAGGTCGGCGTACGTCCACCACTTTCCAGCAGGGAAGGCAGCAGCAGTACCCACGCCCAGGTCGCGAAACTGGCAAGCACGCCGGCAATGGCGGCGCGTGGTGGTGTCTGCGGGCGCCAGATGGCGAACGCCAGCACCGGCACCAGGGTAGCCATGGCCGAGAACGATACCGCGCCGATATCGGCCAGCACATTGCTGCCACCAATCAAACGGCTGTAGCCCCAGGCCAGCAGCATGATCACGCAGATACCGGCGCGGCGCAGCCACACCAGCTCGCGGCGATGATCGCCACCGCCCGCACGCGCCCAGGCGCTGCGCACCAGGCCTGGCGCAAACCAATGGTTGCCGATCATCAAACTCAAGGTCAGCGTACTAACCACCACCATGCCGGTGGCCGCACTCAGGCCGCCGAGGAAGGCGAACAAGGCCACACCTTCATGGCCGGCGGAGAACGGCAGCGCCAGCGTATACATGTCCGAAGGCACGCTATTGCCGAGCAGCGCCGTGCCAGCGCGCGCCAGCGGCAGGATCGGCAGCGCGATCAACAACAGGTACAACGGAAACAACCAGCGCGCGGTGCGCACATCAGCCGGATCGCGGCATTCCACCACGCCGATATGGAACTGATGCGGCAGCAGGAACATCGCCAGGCCGCCGAGTATCACCAGCGGGATGAAACCGCCTTCCGGCGCGCTCACTGGCATCACTGGTGTGGTCGGCAGGCCCTTCAGGCCGAACCATACGAATACACCCAGCGCCAGCATCGCGCCCAGCTTGAACACCGATTCGGCCGCCATTGCCAGCACCAGACCGCGATTGTGTTCGGAGGCATCAGCGCGTCGCGCACCAAACAACATCGCGAACAAGGCCATCGCCAGCGCAACATACAAGGCGCTGTCCTGCCATATGGAGCCATCCTGCCCGGCTTCCACCGCGCGCGAGGTGATCATGCCGAAACTCATCGCCACCGCTTTCAACTGCAGCGCGATATACGGAATCAAGCCGAGCACGGTCACCAGGGTCACCGTTGCCGCCAACCAGGCATCGCGACCCAGCCGCGCGGCAATCAGGTCGGCCAGCGAGGTTGCATTGGTTTCGCGCGCCAATCGCACCAGTCGCATCATCACGCCAATGGCCAGCGCGTAGAACAGGATCGCGCCGACGAAGGTCGGTGGCAGCGGCCAGCCATGCCGCGCAGCCTGGGTGACGGTGCCGTAGAAGGTCCACGAGGTGCAGTGCACGGCCAGTGACAATGCGTAGATGTGCCGCCAATGGCGGGAAAACGCGGTGGGCCGGCGTTCGCCGTACAAGGCCACGCCGAACATCAAGGCCAGCCAGGCAAGACCTGCCAAGGCCACGGTTACCAGACTCAACATGGAATGCGTTTCCCGGAAGCTGCTTGGCAGGATACGGAGTTAAGAGCGGAGGATGAAGCAGTGCATAGCTTGAAGGCCTTTGCTTGATGCCCCTCCCCCTCCGGGAGAGGGGTTGGGGTGAGGGTGCGCTTCGCCAGGAGTTTGTTCTTTAGCTTTTTCATCAAAAGCCAGAGCTCGAAAGCCAAAAGCAGAAGCTGCCCTCACCCCAACCCCTCTCCCGCAGGCGGGAGAGGGGCTTAAAACAACAGCAACAGCCAACGCCAAAAGCCAAAGCCAAAGCCAAAGCAGCAGCACCTGCTCCGGCAACCGCCGCCGCAGCCACAACCAGAGCACCAACAACAAACGCAAAAGCCCTCCCCCGCAACGCGGGAGAGGGCTGCCTTGCATTGCAATCAGCCAGCTGTCACCGGCTACATCATCAGAAGTTGTAACGCACCGACACATACCAGTTGCGCGGCAGGCCGTAGTACGCGGTCTGGATGTTGCCAACGCTGGCGAACTCCTGGCCTTCGGTCTTGTACTGCTTGTCGGTCAGGTTGCGCACGCCCGCCCGTACCTGCCAGGTCAGCTGCGGGGAATCCCACACGCCGTAAGCGCCCAACAAGGTGTAAGCGTCCTGGCTCAGTACCTTGCGGTTGTCGACCGACAACCAGGTATCACTGCGGTACGACACATCACCGCCGAAGGTCAGGCTGCCATTGTCTCCCAGCGAGAACACGTGCTGCAGGGCCACGCGGGCGGTCACGTCCGGCGAGAACGGCACATGGTCGTGGTTCACGGTCGGATCGTAGCCGGCGTAGGACGGATCGAGACGGAAGTCCTCGAAGCTATCGTACTTGGCGTCCATCCAGCCCAGCTGTGCGCTCAAGGTGGTGGATTCACCCAGCAGCGCGCTGCCTTCCAGCTCGATGCCCTTGATATTGAGCTTGGCCGCGTTCAACACCGGGAAGGTGCCGACGTCCTGCGACACGCGTGCCTGGAAGTCACTGTAGTTGCTATAGAACGCGGTGGCGGTACCACGCAGGCGGTGATCAGCCGAGCTGCCCTTCAGACCCAACTCGTAGGTCCACACGTACTCCGGGTCGAACTTGGCGTGCTGGGTGTCATACACGGTATTGGCGCGGCCGTTGAAGCCACCGGACTTGAAGCCACGGTTGGCCGACACATAGCCCATCAGGTTGTCGCTGAATTCCTTCTGCAGGCTGATCGACGGCGTCACCGCGGTCCACGACGCCTTGGCATCGAACGCAACCGTGCCGTTCAAGCTGGCGAACGGTGCACCCCAGAAGGTACTGGTGGAACGATCGTAGTCCTTCTTGTCCTTGGTCCAGCGCACGCCGGCGGCCACGGTCCAGCTCGGCACGAACTCCCAGTTGACGTGGGCGAATGCTGCGGTCGAGGTGGTGCTCAGGTCATCGTCGATGGTGCGCAGGAACGCTACCTTGCCACCCAGGAACGAGAACAGGTCATCGGCATAGGCTTCCTGGTAGGACGGCACATTCTCCTTCATGTAGTACGCGCCAAAGGTGGCGTGCAGGTTGGAGCCGTTGTCGTAGTGCAGCTGGAATTCCTGGCTCTTCTGGTTCTGGTCCAGCGCCACCAGCACGTCGCCCAGTTCGTACTCGGAGGCGTCGATGTCGATGTAGGACTTGGTCTTGAGCTTGCGGTAGGAGCTGATGCTCTTCAGCGTGAACTGCTCGTTGATGTCCCAGCTCATCGACAGCGATGCACCCGAGTGCTTCAGGTACTGGCCCTGGCCATCCTTGAACGAGGTCTGCGCACGACGGTTCCACTTGCCGGTTTCGCCGGGCTGCAACACGATCACACCAGCCGGCGCCAGGCTGGTCTGGCGCAGGTCGGCCATGGGCCGGCCCAGGGTCAATGCAGCATCCTGCTTGGTGGTATCCAGCGACAGTACGGCGCTGAAATTGTCGGTCGGCTTGAATGCCAGCTTCGCGCGCAGCGCTTCGGTGTCGTCGTCGTTGTAACGCTTGCCGGTGACTGCATCCTTGACGTAGCCATCGTTGGTGATCTTGGCACCGGCGATGCTTGCGGCAATGGTGTCGCTCAGCTTGCCAGAGACGTAGAAACGACCTTCCAGGCGACCGTAATCACCAGCGGTCACTTCCACCGCGCCGCCATCGTTGTCGAAGGGGTTCTTGGTGGTCAGCTTGATCGCGCCGCCGGTGGAGTTCTTGCCATACAGCGTGCCCTGCGGGCCGCGCAGCACTTCCAGCTGCTGGATATCGAACAGCGAGAACAGCGCGCCATTGATGCGCGAGTAGTAGACGTCGTCCACATACATGCCCACGCCCGGGTCGAAGGTCTGCAGCGCATCCGGCTGGCCGATGCCACGGATGAAGACGTTGACGCTGTTGGCCGAACCACGGCCCTGGGCGATGTTCATGTTCGGCACGGCGCCCTGCAGGCCTTCCACGGTCGAAGCCTGCAGATCCTTGATCTGCTCCTCGCCGAAGGCGCTGACGGCCACCGGCACGTCCTGGATGGACTCGGTGCGGCGACGTGCGGTCACGGTCACTTCGTCCAGCTGCGTCGCCTTGATGCCGGCCGGCACAGCCTGCTGTTCCTGCGCCTGTACGAAGGCGGCCGGTGCCAACAGAATGCCACCGATGGCGATACTCAGATACTTGCGCTTCATTGGTCTCCCTCCTCCCGGGTATGACGTTGCGACACACGAATGTCGCCATGGAGCGCACGTTAAAGGAGCGTTAGCCCGCCGCGTATAGTCCCTTCGTACAGTGGGCCGGACCGTCCTCGGTCCTGATACTCGCCGGCAATGTATTGGCCGGGGAGCTGTGAATGTCGTTTCTGATCGTATTGGCGGCCCTGTGCTTCCTGATGTTTGTCGCCTACCGCGGCTATAGCGTGATCCTGTTCGCGCCGGTGGCGGCGCTGGGCGCGGTGCTGCTGACCGACCCCAGCCTGGTGCAGCCGATGTTCACCGGCCTGTTCATGGACAAGATGGTTGGCTTCCTCAAGCTGTACTTCCCGGTATTCGTGTTGGGCGCGGTGTTCGGCAAGCTGATCGAGGTCTCGGGCTTCTCCAAGTCCATCGTCAGCGCCACCATCAAACTGGTCGGGGCCAAGCGCGCGATGCTATCCATCGTGCTGGTCTGCGCGCTGCTCACTTACGGCGGCGTCTCGCTGTTCGTGGTGGTATTCGCGGTTTACCCGTTCGCTGCCGAGCTGTTCCGCCAGAGCAACATCCCCAAACGTTTGATCCCGGGCACCATCGCACTGGGCGCTTTCACCTTCACCATGGACGCGTTGCCAGGCACGCCGCAGATCCAGAACATCATCCCATCGGCGTTCTTCGGCACCAACAGCTGGGCGGCGCCGTGGCTGGGCGTGATCGGCACCGTGGTAATCCTGATCTTGGGCATGAGCTACCTGGAATGGCGTCGTCGCGTCGCAATACGCAATGGCGAGGGCTATGCCGGTGCCAACGACGAGCTGCGCAATGAGCCGGAGCCTTTCCAAGGGCAGAACCTGGCGCATCCGCTGGTGGCGATAACACCGTTGGTCCTGGTCGGCGTGGCCAACTTCTTCCTGACCCGCTGGATTCCCGGCTTCTATGGCGAAACCCAATCCTTCATTCCGGCGGTGATCGGCAACCCGGCACCGGTGGTGCAGGAAGTGTCCAAGCTGGGCGCCATCTGGGCCGTGCAGGGCGCATTGCTGCTGGGCATCCTCAGCGTCATCGCCTTTGCCTGGAAGCCGGTGATTGCCTCGTTTGCCGAAGGCACCAAGTCGGCCATCGGTGGCGCCATGCTGGCGTCGATGAACACCGCTTCGGAGTATGGCTTCGGCGCGGTGATTGCCGCCCTGCCCGGCTTCCTGGTGGTGGCCAACGCATTGGGTTCGATCCCGAATCCACTGGTCAATGAAGCAGT
This sequence comes from Stenotrophomonas sp. STEN021, assembly GCF_056760175.1. NCBI lineage: Bacteria > Pseudomonadati > Pseudomonadota > Gammaproteobacteria > Lysobacterales > Lysobacteraceae > Stenotrophomonas > Stenotrophomonas sp. STEN021. The sequence goes on from NZ_JBRREH010000107.1 coordinate 14,119, forward strand.
TTCGGTCACCGCCATGGCCGGCATCACCGGCTCGGCTTCGGGTGGCATGAGCATCGCGCTGGCTGCAATGGCCGACAGCTTCATCGCCAACGCGCAGGCAGCCGGCATACCGATGGAAGTGCTGCACCGCGTGGCGTCGATGGCTTCGGGCGGGATGGACACGCTTCCGCACAACGGCGCGGTGATCACCGTGCTGGCCGTCACCGGCCTCACCCACCGCCAGTCCTACAAGGACATCTTCGCCATCACCATCATCAAGACGTTGGCTGTGTTCGCGATCATCGGCGTGTATTACGCAACCGGGTTGGTTTGAGCCTCGGCTCGCCCTGGCCCGAAACCGGGGCAGTCAACCGCGATACGGTTTCGCAGCTGAATCAACCAGGCCAAATAGACAGCGCAAGGACCCGCTTTTGTGGGAGCGGCGTGAGCCGCGAAGCTGATACAAAATCAGATCGCCCAACTGCCAATTGCGTCAGTACCACCAGC